>JAIYAG010000496.1 GCA_027489195.1 Burkholderiales bacterium
CACCGCGCGCAGGCCGTCGAGCTGCGCGAGGCGCCCGGACATCCCGCGGCCGTGGTGTGCATACAGCGCCATGCCGAGCGCGAACCACGGCCCCCATTCGGCCATCAGCAGCGTCTGCAGCGCCGAGGGCCAGCGCAGCCCGGTCAGCGCCGACAGGCTGGCCGCGAGGCTGATCGCACAGGCCGCCGCGATCGGGAGCGCCGGGCGGCGCAGCGCGCCGGCGCGCCAGAGCAGCAGCATCCACGCGTAGAACAGCAGCTCGACCCCGAGCGACCAGTACGCGCCGTCGATCGAGGCGATGCCGAAGTATCCCTGCACCATCGTCAGGTTGACGGCGATGTCGGACAGCGAGCGCTGGTAGCCGGGCATCTCCACGGCACGCAGCGTGAACGCGGTCAAGAGGACCGCGACCCAGTAGGTCGGGAACAGCCGCGAGGCGCGCGCGAACACGAAGTCCGGTGCCGATCGGGCGCGATCGATGGTCATCAGGATCACGAAGCCGCTGATGACGAAGAAGAGCTCGACGCCGAGGTGACCGAAGGAGAGCCCGATCGGCAGCGGCTGCATGTGCACCACGGCCGCGTCGTAGCGGGTGGTGTAGTGGAAGCCGACGACCAGCAGCGCCGCCACCGCGCGCAGGCCGTCGAGCTGCGCGAGGCGCCCGGATTCGGTCATCGTGTCGAGATGCAAGGCCCGCGCCGGGCCGGTGGATCAGCCGACGCCGGCGGGGCTCGCTCGGCGCCGGTCGCACGCGCCGGCCAGTCGGCCGCTCGCATGCTCAGGTGGCCGGATCGTAGCGCACCTCGAGGATCTCGAGGCCGAGTCGACCCGCGGGCGTCATCAGGGTGACCGTGTCGCCCTCGCGCGCCTTGATGAGGGCCTTGGCGACCGGCGAGATCCAGCTGATCCGGCCGTTGAGCGGATCGACCTCGTCGACCCCGACGATGGTCACCGTGCGCTCGACGCCGTCGGACTGCAGGTAGTTCACGGTCGCGCCGAAGAAGACCTGATCGTTGCCGGCCTGCTGCAGCGGATCGACGACCTCGGCCCGGTCGAGGCGTCGCGTGAGGAAGCGGATCCGCCGGTCGATCTCGCGCAGCCGCTTCTTGCCGTACAGGTAGTCGCCGTTCTCCGAGCGGTCGCCGTTCGACGCCGCCCAGGACACGATGCGCACCACGTCCGGCCGCTCGACGTCGAGCAGCTGGAGCAGCTCGGTCTTCATCCGCGTGTGCCCGGCGGGCGTGATGTAGTTCCTCGGCGGCGGACCGGCCGGCTCCGGCAGCTCGGGCTCGTCGTCGTCGTCGCTGTCCTCGCGCACGAACGCCTTGTTCATCGGACCTGCCGCCGCGTGTGACGTCGTTCGCAGCGCGGGCCCGGGCGTCGGTGGATGATCGACGCATGAGCACCGAGACCGACGCACAGCGACGCTGCGAACGCCTTCTCGCCCTCCTCGCCGAGGCGATGGAGATGGAGCGCGCCGTCAACGAACGCGCGCTGCAGATGGATGCGAGCCCGCGCAGCCTCCTCAGACCCATCCTCGAGGAGGCGCTGATGCGTCTGGAGCCGCTGCTGCGTCCGTCGCCGTCCCTGCCGCTGAACCGATGGATCAGCGAGATGACCGACCTGGAGCTGCAGCTCGACGCGGCACTCTCGCACCGCGGCTGGCGCGTCCTCGGGCGCGACACCGAGTCGCCGCACGCCGATCACGGCTGAGCCCCGCGCAAAAGACCGTCCGGGCGTCGCTGCCGCCGGTGCGGCGCCATCGTGCGTCAGCCCGCCACCGACATCTGTTCGATGAGCACCGAGCCCGTGCGCTTCGTGCCGCGCACGATCTCGTCGGCGCCCACCGCGACGATCGACCGGAACATGTCCTTCAGGTTCCCGGCGATGGTGATCTCCTCGACCGGGTAGCGGATCTTCCCCCCCTCGACCCAGTAGCCGCTCGCGCCGCGCGAGTAGTCGCCGGTCACGCCGTTGACGCCCTGGCCGAGCAGCTCGGTTACGAACAGGCCGGTGCCGAGCTTGCGCAGCGTCGCGCGCAGGTCGTCGCGGGGACGGGTCTCGCGGCTCGAGAGCCGCAGGAAATGCGAGCCGCCGGCGTTGCCCGTGGTGCGCATGCCGAGCTTGCGCGCCGAGTAGCTCGACAGGAACCAGCCGCCGAGCACGCCGCCGTCGATCACGCGGCGCGGCGCGGTGGCCACACCCTCGTCGTCGAAAGGCGTGCTGCCGAACTCGCCCGGCCGGTGCGGATCCTCGTCGAGGTCGATGTGCGGCGCGAAGACCGGCGTGCCGAGCGCATCGACCAGGAAGCTCGCCTTGCGATAGAGCGCGCCGCCGCTGGCGGCCTGCACGAAGTGGCCGATCAGGCCGGCGGCGAGCGGCGACTCGAACAGCACCGGGACCTTGCGGGTGCCGAGCTTGCGCGCGCCCAGCCGCGACAGCGCGCGCTCGGCCGCGTAGCGCCCGACCGCCTTCGGATCGGCCAGGCCCTCCGGATGGCGGGCCGACGAGTACCAGTCGTCGCGCTGCATCGCGCGTCCGCGACGCGCGATCGGGGCGCAGGCGATCGAATGGCGGCTGTACGGATAGCCGCCGACGAAACCCAGGCTGTTGGCCGACACGAAGTGACCGTGGCTGAGCGAGACGCTCGCGCCCTCGGAGTTGACGATCGCGCGGTCGGTGGCGAAGGCCGCCCCCTCCATCTCCTGCGCGATCTCGATCGCCTCGGGGGCCTCGATGGTCCACGGATGGAAGAGGTCGAGGTCCTTGGGGTCGCGGACGATGGTGTCCGGATCGGGCAGGCCGGCGAACG
>JAIYAG010000147.1 GCA_027489195.1 Burkholderiales bacterium
GGCCGCGTGGCGCGACCGCATGCTCGACTTCGACGGACTCAACCGGACGATCGGCACGCCCGAGCTGCTGGAGCGGGGCCGGCGCTACGAGTCCTGAACCGGGGCCGCGACCTCACTGCCCGATCTCGCGCAGCCGCTCGAGGTCGACGAGCTCGGTGCCGCCCCGGGTCAGCCGGATCGCGCCCTCGGTCTCGAGCTGCTTGAGCGCGCGGTTCACGGTCTGGCGCGACAGGGCCAGCATCGCTGCGAGCCGCTCCTGAGGCACGCGGACCGTGCCCAGCGGCTGCAGGTGGTCGCCGTAGCCGTCTGCGAGCACCAGCAGCCGCCGTGCCACCCGGCCGATCGCCGGCAGCATCGCCGACTCCTCGACGGCGAGGAACGCGAGGCGGGCCCTGCGGGCGAGCAGCGCGGCGATCGCCGGCCAGCCGCCGGGCGTGGTGTCGAGGATCGCGATCATCGGGCCGTGCGCCACCTGCAGCAGCAGCGTCGGGCCGTCGGCCCACGCGTCGTAGGCGCGCCCGGCGCCGTCGATCAGCGCCACCTCGCCGAACCACTGCACCGGCTCCAGGGCGCTGAGCAGCGCCTCCTGCCCGCCGCGCAGCGACCCGGTCAGTCGCACCGCGCCCTCGATCACGCAGTACAGCCCATCGGACGCGTCCCCGCGCGCGAACAGCCGCTGGCCGTCGTCGAGGCGGCGCGGGCGCGCGGCCGCGAGCATCCGCGCCTGCATGGCGCCGGGCAGATTGTGGAACCAGGATCCGTTGCGAATCGTTGCTTCGTGGCGCGTGACCGACGCATCGGCATCGGAGACCTGGCTCTGTCGGATAGGCGACATCGTGCGGCTAAGGTTCCTGAGATCATCCAGCGCGACAGAACAGCCAGGCTTCGACCGCAAACCCTTGTCGCGCAGGGGTGCGGAGTATGGCGCGAAGGACGGCAGAACATGACCATTTCCTTACCGACGGCAGGAAAGTCCGTCGCGCGGCGGCCCGCATGAGCGCCGACGACCCATCGCACTGCACCTTCGTCCAGGTGGTCGCCGGCGCCTCGGGCAGCAGCTGGGTCGAGATCGTCCGCGCGGGCAGCCTGCCGCCCTCGCTCGCGACTGCGACGCGCGTCACGCAGGGCACGCTCGACGAGCTGCTGGGCTGGCTGCGCGTCGAGGACCTGCCGACGGTGCGGGGTGCGATGCAGGCGGTGCGGCTCGGTGCGCCGTGCCGGCACACGACGGTCGGCATCGTCGATGCCCCCGAGGGCACGCCCCCCGCGCGGCTCGAGCTGAGCGGCGGCGAGTGGCGTGCGGGCCTGTGGGCCTACGTGCTGCGCATCGAGGCCGGCGAGAGTCGGCTCGAGACCGTCGCGCCGGTCGAGGGGGTGGCCGCGCCCCACGATGTCGCGGCCGGCGTCGGCGTCGTCGAGTACGAGCATCCGTCGGTCAACGTCAGGCTGGACGCGGTGGCGCGCCGCCTGCACGGCCTGCCCGACTCGGAGACGGACGAGATGCCGGTGATCGAGTGGGCCGCCTGCTTCGACGGCGAGGACCAGATCGGCGCGATCAGCGGCCTGTGCTGGCCGGTGCCCTCGGAGCTGCCGCGTCACCTGCGGCTGCGTCTCGCGGTCCCGTCGCCCACGCCGCATCGGCGGCTCGAGCTGGTCGTGGACCTCGCCTGCAGGCGGGGCGCCGTGCGGGCGCTGTGCAGGGCGCTGCCCGACGTCTGACCCCGACCTGTAAGCTCGGGGCCCCCGCCCACTGTGCGACCCGAGTCCCGCCATGACCGCCACGCCGACCTTCACCCGCGTCGTCCTCTTCACCGACACCGACGGGCGTGCGCGCTTTCGCGAGGAGGCCGTGCCGCTCGCCGAGGGCACGCCGCAGTCGAGGCTGTCGGCGCTGATGCCCTCGGGCGGGCTGCAGCTGCGCGAGAGCCCGGTGGGCTTTCGCAGCCAGTTCCACGTGAGCACCACGCCGCAGTGGGTGTTCATCCTGGCCGGCGCGATGGAGATCGGCCTGCAGGACGGCAGTTCGCGCGTGTTCGGGCCGGGCCAGCACTTCTACTCGACCGACCTGCTGCCCGAGGGCGCGACGTTCGATGCCGCGGTCCACGGCCACTGGAGCCGCCAGGTCGGCGACGTGCCGCTGCAGACGCTGTTCGTGCGCGGCTGAGGGCCGCGCTGCGGCCTCAGGCCGCGTCCATGCGTCGCTTGAGCTCGGGCGGGTTCGCGAAGGTCTTGCGGAACGCGTCGGCGCCCTCGGTCGCGAAGGTCACGCCGGCGGCCTTCACCGCAGCGTCCTCCACCTTCGACAGCGGCGTGTACTGCGGATGGTGGTGCTCGAGGTAGGGGTCGTTGCGCGCCGCGTTGTAGCACATGATCACCGTCCAGCGCCGGTTCGGCGACCGGTTCTGGTCCGACCGGTGCATCACGTTCGCATGGAAGAAGAGGCCGTCGCCGGGCTCCATCTCCACGTGCACGAGCTCCATCGACTTCAGCATCTGCCCGACGCGCTTCGGGTCGGCGCCGACCTGCTCGCCCGGCAGCACGCCATGGTCGACGCGTCCCGCGAGGTGCGAGCCGCGCAGCACCTGCAGGCAGCCGTTCTCCTTCGTCGCGCGGTCCAGCGCCAGCATCATCGAGGCCATCGTCGGCAGCAGGCAGCCGTTGTGATACCAGTAGCCGTAGTCCTGGTGCCACTCCCACGCGCCGCCGTCGTACGGCTCCTTGGCGGTGAGCTTCGAGTGGTAGTGGTAGACCTCGCCGCCGAGCATCGCCTCCATCGTGTCGACGACGCGGTGCGAGCGTGCAGCCAGGCCGTAGACGCTGTCGCCCGGGTGGTTCCAGGTGGCCATCCGCGTCGACTTGCCCTCGGCGTCGCGGCGGTCGTAGAGGCTCGCGCGCAGCGCCGGGTCCTGCTCGATCGCGGCGCGCAGCATCGCGGTCTCGTCGGCGTCGAACAGGGACCGGACGAGGACGTAGCCGTCGCGCTCGTAGGCGGCCTGCTGCTCGGGAGTGAAGATCGATGCCATGCGTGTCTCCGGGGGCGGCCGTGCGCCGGCCTGTCGTCGTCTCGCGGATAGGGTCGCGCCGCGCGGCGCGCATGGCAAGTCGCGGGGCCGGACGGCGGAATCGCGCCGCCCGGCGCGGCCTCGCTGCGCGGCGAACGGCCGTGCCAGGCCGCTCGCCGTCGCGCACCGATCAGCCGACCCGGCCGCTGCCGTCCAGCCAGGCGAGCACCGGCCCGAGCGCCGATGCGAGGTCGGGCGGTGCCCGCAGCACCGCGGCCGCGGCCGCGGCCGTGGTCCACGGATAGTCGAGCCGGTCGATCGCCTCGAGCGTCGTGTCGAGCAGCGCGGGCTCGAGCACGAGCATCGCCTCGATGGTGATGACCAGTCCGCTCGCGAGACCCGTGCCCGGCGTGTCGAAGGTCCAGTCGTACCGGCCGCAGCCCACGCGTGGGCTGCCGCGTTCCTTGTCGGACATCGCCACCAGCCAGTCGCACGAGAAGCGGCGGGCGTCGGGCGGCGGGGCATCGAAGTAGAAGGTCCGCACGTTCTCGTAGCTGCGGCCGAACGCGCGCACCAGCACGTCTGCGATCGCCTCGCGCCCTTCGGTGCGCGCGGGGAAGGCGATCGACGCGCTGCGGTTGACGATGTCGAGCGTGGCGTCCGGGGCGAAGGCCCGCCGCATGACCTGCGGGCGGTTCTCGTCCTTGGCGTGGAAATAGGCGCGCAGCACGGCGCGCGGCGTCGGCGCGGCGTCCGGGCGGGTGAGGGTGGCGACGTGCAAGGCGGGCTCCGGTCGGGTCGTCATGATGCCACCGGCCTGGCCCGCGGTTGCCGACACGCCGGCTTGCCGCGGCCGCCGCGCCCGGTCACAGTCACACCCCGCGCGCCCGCCCGAGGCGCCCCAGGGCCCGCCCGCCGGCCCGCACGACCCACGGAGACCCCATGCTCAGCTACGACGTCATCGAACACGGCAAGCCCCTGCAGCTCCGCATGCGCGAGACGCCGGTGCCGCAGGGCAGCGAGGTGCGGGTGCGCATCGTGCGCTCGGGCGTGTGCCACTCCGACCTGCACATCTGGGAAGGCTACTTCGACCTCGGCGGCGGCAAGCGCTTCAACGTGAAGGACCGCGGCTGCGTGCCGCCCTTCACCACCGGGCACGAGCCCTTCGGCGTGGTCGACGCGCTCGGCCCCGATGCACGGGGCGTGAAGGTGGGCGACCGTCGCATCGTCTATCCGTGGATCGGCTGCGGCCAGTGCGCGGTCTGCGCCGACGGCGACGACCACCTGTGTCTGGCGACACGCTTCGTCGGCATCGTGCGCCCTGGCGCCTACGCGACGCACCTGGTGGTGCCGGACGCGAAGTACCTGGTCGAGGCCGACGGTGTCGACGAGGCCTGGGCGGCCACGCTCGCGTGCTCGGGCATCACCGTGCACAGCGCGATCGCCAAGCTGCCCGCGCTCAAGCCGCGTCACTGGGTCGCGGTGCTCGGCTGCGGCGGCCTGGGCATGAGCGCCATCGCGATGCTGCGCGCGCGCGGCATCGACAACGTCGTCGCCTGCGACGTCGATGCCGCGAAGCTCGAGCGGGCGCGCGAGCAGGGCGCCGCCCAGGTGCTGGACACGCGCGCGCCGGACGCGCTGGCGCGGCTCAAGGCGCTGGCCGGCGACCAGGTCGCGGGCGTGCTCGACTTCGTCGGCATGCCGGCCACCACGACGCTGGGCACCGGCGCGCTCTGCAAGGGCGGGCACTACGTGCTGTGCGGGCTGTTCGGCGGCGAGGTCACGATGTCGCTGCCGCCGATCGCGCAGCGCGGCATCTCGATCCGTGGCTCCTACGTCGGCAGCCTGCGCGACCTGCACGAGGTGGTCGCGCTCGCC
>JAIYAG010000006.1 GCA_027489195.1 Burkholderiales bacterium
GACGGCATGCGCGCGGCCGGCGTCGGCGGCGGCGTCAAGGTGCTCGCCGGCGCGCCGGTGATCGAGCAGGGCATGGTCGAGCAGGACTTCGCCGACATGGCGGCCGCCGGCGTCACGCTGCTGGGCGAGATCGGCCTGGGGTCGGTGAAGGCGGGCGCCGAGGCCGCCACCATGGTCGGATGGGCGCGCAAGCACGGCATCCAGAGCACCATCCACACCGGCGGCCCGTCGATCCCCGGTTCCGGCCTGATCGACGAGCACGTGGTGCTCGAGGCCGACGCCGACGTGATCGGCCATGTCAACGGCGGCCATACCTCGCTGTCGTACCGGTCGGTCTGCACGCTCTGCGAGAAGAGTTCGCGCGCGCTGGAGATCGTGCACAACGGCAACGAGCGGATCGCGATCCTGACCGCGCGCCACGCGATCGAGCTCAAGTGCCCGCACCGCATCATCCTCGGCACCGACTCGCCCGCCGGCTCGGGCGTGCAGCCGCTGGGCATCCTGCGGATGATCGCGCTGCTGTCCTCGCTGGCCGACGTGCCGGCCGAGATCGCCTTCGGCTTCGCCACCGGCAACACCGCGCGGATGCGCAACCTGCGCCAGGGGCTGATCGAGGTCGGGCGGCCGGCCGATTTCGTCTTCCTCGATCGCGCACAGCACACCGCCGGCGCCGACCTGCTCGACAGCGTGCGGCTCGGCGACATCCCCGGCGTCGGCATGGTGATGATCGACGGCCTGGTGCGCTGCGGCCGCAGCCGCAACACGCCGCCGGCCATCGAGGTGCCGGTGGTCCTGCCCCAGCACTGAACCGTGCCGCGCCCGCCGCGATGAGCGCCGCCCCGCGAGCCGAGCCCGATCCCGGTCGGGATCCCGAGCGCGAGCCCGGGACCGACGGCGGCGCGTCGGCCGAGGGCGGTGCTGCCGAGGTGCGGCGCCGGGCGCCGCAGCGTCGCGACGCGTTCGCCACCCGCGCCCGGATCCTGCGCGCCGCCACCCAGGAGTTCGCCCGCAACGGCTTCGGCGGGGCGCGCGGCGAGCGGATCGCCAAGCGCGCCCGCTCGTCCGAGCGGATGGTCTACTACTACTTCGGCAGCAAGGAAGGCCTGTTCCGCGAGGTGCTCGAGAGCGCCTACGACGCCCTGGGCGTCGCCGAGCAGGCGCTGGTGCTCGACGACAAGGCGCCGCGCGAGGCGCTCGCGCACTTCTGCCGCTTCGTCTGGCGCTGGTACGCCGAGCATCCGGAGTTCATCGGTGTGCTGACCGCCGAGAACCAGCTCCAGGCCCGCCACCTGCGCCGTTCGGCGCGCCTGGACGTGCTGGTCAGGCCGGTGGTGCGCCTGCTGGCGGGGCTGCTCGAGCGCGGCGAGCGCGGCGGCGACTTCCGGCCCGGCCTGGACGCGGCCGACCTCTACGTGTCGATCGCCGGGCTCGGCTATTTCCCGGTGTCGAACCGGCACACGCTGTCGGCCGTGCTGGGCCGCGACCTGGCCGATCCGCAGGTGCTCGAAGCGCACTGGCGGGCCTGCGAGGACATGGTGCTTCGCTGCGTGGACGCACGGTTACAATCGGCCGGATGATCATCACGTCGCTGCTCGACACCGACCTGTACAAGTTCACGATGATGCAGGTCGTGCTGCACCATTTCCCCGGTGCGCAGGTCGAGTACCGCTTCAAGTGCCGCAATCCCGGCATCGATCTCGCGCCCTACGTCGACGAGATCCGTGCCGAGATCCGGCACCTGTGCACGCTGCGCTTCACCGAGCCCGAGCTCGACTGGCTGCGCTCGCTGCGGTTCATCAAGAGCGACTTCGTCGACTTCCTCGGCCTGTTCCAGATGAACGAGAAGTACATCTCGGTCAGGCCCTCGAGCACCGCCCCCGGCGAGATCGACATCACCGTGAAGGGGCCGTGGCTGCACACGATCCTCTTCGAGATCCCGGTGCTGGCCATCGTCAACGAGATCTACTTCCGCAACACCCAGAAGACCCCCGACTATCCGGGCGGGCGCAAGCGGCTGCTCGACAAGATCGGCCTCATCCGCGACGACCCGGGCCTCGCCGGCATGCGGGTGGCCGACTACGGCACGCGCCGGCGCTTCTCGCGGACCTGGCACGAGGAGGTCATCGTCGGGCTGCGGGATTCGCTCGGCGACAACTTCGCCGGCACCAGCAACGTCTGGTACGCGATGAAGCACGGCGTGCTGCCGCTGGGCACGATGGCCCACGAGTACCTGCAGGCCTGCCAGGCGCTCGGCTCGCGGCTGCGCGACTCGCAGACCTACGGCTTCGAGATGTGGGCGCGCGAGTACCGCGGCGACCTCGGCATCGCGCTGTCCGACGTCTACGGCATCGACGCGTTCCTGCGCGACTTCGACCTGTACTTCTGCAAGCTCTTCGACGGCGCGCGCCATGATTCCGGCGACCCGTTCGACTGGGGCGAGCGGCTGATCCACCACTACGAGACCAATCGGGTCGATCCGCGCACCAAGACGCTGATCTTCTCCGACAGCCTGAACGTGCCGCTCGCGATCTCGCTCTACAAGCGCTTTCGCGACCGCACGCGGCTGGCGTTCGGCATCGGCACCAACCTCACCAACGACCTCGGCTTCACGCCGCTGCAGATCGTCATCAAGATGGTCCGCTGCAACGGCCAGCCGGTGGCCAAGCTCTCCGACTCGCCCGAGAAGACGATGTGCGACGACCCGGCCTACCTCGCCTACCTGCGCCAGGTGTTCCAGACCAAGGTCTCGCAATGACGAGCACGACGCCATGACCGACCTCGACACCGCCGCCGCCCGCCAGCGCATCCTCGCGCGCATCCGCAGTGCCCAGGGCCGCCAGGGCGCGCCCACCGCGAACGAGCGCCGCTCGGTCGACGACTGGATCGCGCGCCGCGAGGTCGGCCCGCAGCCCACCGTCGACGCCGACCGCGTCGCGCACTTCGAGCGCCAGGCCGCGCGGATGTCCAGCACCACCGAGCGGGTCGCCTGGCTCGCCGACGTGCCGGGGGCCGTCGCCCGCTACCTCGAAACACACGGACTGCCCAAGCGGGCCGTCTGCTGGAACACCCTGGGCGATCTCGACTGGACCGGTGCCGGCCTCGAGGTCGAGGCGCGCCGTCCGCACGGCGAGGACATGGTCGGCATCAGCGGCGCCTTCGTCGCGGTGGCCGAGACCGGCACGCTGATGATGCTGTCCGGGCCGGACACGCCGGCCTCGATGCACCTGCTGCCCGAGACCCATGTCGCCGTCGTGATGGCCGACCGGGTCGTCGGTCACTACGAGGACGGCTTCGCGCTCGCCCGCAGCGAGCGCGGCGAGCTGCCGCGCGCGACCAACCTGGTGTCCGGGCCTTCGCGCACCGGCGACATCGAGCAGACCATCGTGCTCGGTGCCCACGGCCCGTACCGCGTCCACGTCGTGATCGTCGGCGCGGCCGGCAC
Source organism: Burkholderiales bacterium (assembly GCA_027489195.1). Lineage (GTDB taxonomy): Bacteria > Pseudomonadota > Gammaproteobacteria > Burkholderiales > Burkholderiaceae_E > UBA4615. The sequence continues at coordinate 3,443 of JAIYAG010000006.1, forward strand.
GTCCGCGGGGGCCGCCTCGTGAAGCCGCGCCTGCTGATCACCCGCCGCGTCTTCCCCGAGGTCGTCGAGGCGCTGTCGGCCGCCTACGAGGTCGAGACCAATCCGGACGACGCGTTCTGGACGCCCGAGGAGACCCGCGCGAAGGCCGCCGACTGCGAGGCGCTCTACGTCGTCGCGACCGACCGCGTGGACGCCGCGCTGCTCGAGGCCTGCCCGCGGCTCAAGATCGTCGCGACCGGCTCGGTCGGCTACAACCAGATCGACGTCGCGGCCTGCACCGCCCGCGGCATCGCGGTCACCAACACGCCCGACGTGCTGACCGAGGCGACCGCCGACATGGCCTGGGCGCTGCTGATGTCGACCGCGCGCCGCGTCACCGAGTCCGAGCGCTGGCTGCGCGACGGCCAGTGGGGGCGCTGGGCCTGGGACCAGTTCCTCGGTGCCGACGTGCATGGCGCGACGCTCGGCATCGTCGGCATGGGCCGCATCGGCTCGGCGGTCGCGCGGCGCGCCGCCGGCTTCTCGATGCGCCTGCAGTACACCAACCGCAGCCCGGCCGCGAACGAGCGCGAGCTCGGCGCCACCCGCGTCGAGCTCGACGCGCTGCTCGCCACCTCCGACCACGTGGTGCTGGTGCTGCCGTATTCGCCGGCCACCCACCACCTGATCGGCGAGCGCGAGCTCGGCCTGATGAAGCCGACGGCGACGCTGGTCAACATCGCGCGCGGCGGCATCGTCGACGACGCGGCCCTGGCGCGCGCACTGCGCGCCGGCACGATCGCGGCCGCCGGGCTCGACGTCTACGAGGGCGAGCCGACCGTCCTGCCGGCGCTGCTCGAGGTGCCCAACGTCGTGCTCACGCCGCACATCGGCAGCGCGACGCGCTCCTCGCGGCTCGGCATGGCGATGCTCGCCGCCCGCAATCTGCTGGCGCACGCCGCAGGCGAGGCGCTGCTCACGCAGGTCAACGCCGGCCCGCGCTGAGCGGGCCGGACCCTACCGGAACGGGCCGCACCCGGAGACATCATGGCGACGATCGAAGTCAAGCGAGAGCACACCCTGGGCCTGAAGAAGGCGAGGGCGGCCGCCGAGCGGGTGGCCGAGGAGATGGAGCGCGAGTTCGGCATGTCCAGCGAGTGGGAGGGCAATACCCTGCGCTTCTCGCGTACCGGCGTCAGCGGCGAGCTGGTCGTGCAGAAGGGGCACGTCGAGCTGAACGCGAACCTGGGCTTCCTGCTGTCGGCGTTCAAGGGGCGGATCGAGGAGACGATCCACCGCAACTTCGACGAGTACTTCGCCTAGCCCTTCAGGTCCTCGATCAGCGACACGTACTGCTGCATCGCGTCGTCCTTCGAGGTGCCCTTGATCTCGGCCCAGGCGTCGAACTTCGCCCGGCCGACCATGTCGGTGAACCCCGGCCGCTTGCCCGACGCGTCGCCGTCGGTCGCCTGCTTGTACAGCGCGTAGAGCTTGAGCAGCGTGCCGTTGTCGGGCCGCTCGGTGAGCGTCTTCGAGTCAGCCAGTGCCTGCGCGAATTGGGTCGCGAGATCCGCCATGGGAGCGCCTCTTCGGGGGTCGGGTGAAGGTGTGGCGGTATCATAGCCGCAAAGAAACAGAGCGCCCGGTCGCGCCGGGTCCGGAGGCACGATGGCCGGCAGTGCTGGGCGGGAACGGATGTCGAGCGTCGACACCGCATGGCTGCGGATGGACCGCCCGAGCAACCTGATGATGATCGTCGGCATCGACGTGTTCGAGCGCCCGGTCGATTTCGAGGCCCTGCGTTCGGTGATCTCCGAGCGGCTGCTCGCCTTCGACCGGTTCCGCCAGCGGGTCGAGTACGACGCCTCGGGCACCGCCTGGTGGGTCGAGGACGATCGCTTCGATCTCGGCGTCCACCTGCAGCGTCACCGGCTGACCGGCGCGGGCACCGATGCGCAGCTCCAGGCCTTCGTCGCCGAGCTCGCGATCACCCCGCTCGATGCCGACCGCCCGCTCTGGCAATTCCACCTGGTCTCCAAC
>JAIYAG010000315.1 GCA_027489195.1 Burkholderiales bacterium
GCCCGTGCCGTCTCCCGCGCCGCGGCTGGGGGAGCACACGGACGAGGTGCTGCGCGCGCTGTCCGGAGGGCGTTGAGGGCTGCCGCCCGTGCGGGGCCTGGACGCGCCGGGCAGGCCGTCCTTGCCGTCGCAACCGGCCCGACGTACGCTGCGCCGCTCCCTCCCGTGTCCCGGCTCGCCCGCATGTTCGTCGTCTGGCTCATCGGCCTCGTCCTCGCCGTCCTCGCGCCGGTCGCGCTCGGGCTCGCCCTCTGGCACCTGCGCGAAGCGGCCACCCGGCCCGCCGCGGCGCGCGCACTGCTCGGCGCCGTGATCGGCGGGGCCGCCGGACTCGTGTTCTCGATGGTGATCGAGTTCATGGCCGAGCGCCGGGCGACCGGGCTGGTCGACTACTGGTACGCCTACATCGCGGCCGGCGTCACGCTCGGCGTCGGCGTCGCGATGATCGTGGTGGCGCTGCGTGCGGCCCGCGAGCGGGCGGCATCGGCGTTCTGACGGAGGCGCGGCCGAGCGGGCCGCGACCAGGCGAGACGAGGCTAGACGAGACGAGCATGGACGAGGAGACGGGAATGACCGAGCCCCACCGCGCCTGGCTGCGCGACTGCTGGTACGTGATCGCCTGGGACCACGAGATCCCGGCCGCCGACGCGCCGCGCGAGGTCCCGCTGTTCCGCCGTGTCGTGCTCGAGGCGCCCATCCTCGTGTACCGGCTGCAGGACGGCGGCTTCGCCGCGATGGAGGACCGCTGCTGCCACCGGCATGCGCCGCTGTCGCAGGGCCGCCGCGAGGGCGACAGCGTGCGCTGCGGCTACCACGGGCTGATGTTCGACGCGCGCGGACGCTGCGTCGACGCGCCGGGGCTGGCCGCGATCCCGCCCAAGGCCTGCGTGCGCACCTATCCGGTGGCGGTGCGCAACCGCTGGATCTTCGTGTGGATGGGCGACCCGGCGCGCGCCGACACCGCGCTGCTGCCCGACAACTTCTCCTGCGACCACCCGGAGTGGATCCACCGCCCGGGCTACCTGCACTACGACGCCCCGTACCTGCTCATCTGCGACAACCTCCTCGACTTCTCCCACCTGAGCTACGTCCACGAGACCTCGCTCGGCGGGACGACGAAGATCGCGCAGTCGCGTCCGGATCTGTCACCCGTGCCCGGTCCGACCGCCGACTGGCCGCAGCTCGGCATCCGCGTGACGCGTCACGTGCCGGACGTGCCCGCGCCGCCCTACTACCAGCGCTTCCGACGCTTCGACACGAACCTCGACCGCTGGTTCGACTACGAGTTCCTGCTGCCCGGCACGCTGCTGATGCACTCGGGCGGGCGCCCCACCGGCGACGCCTCGGGCGCGAACGAGGTGCGGCTGCACAGCTGCCAGACGCTGACCCCCGAGACCGCAGGCACGACGCACTACTTCTTCCAGCAGTCGCATCCCGCCGACCTGGGCGATGCGTCGACGACCGCGTCGATCCACGACAGCCTGCTGCGGGCCTTCGAGGAGGACCGCGCGATGCTCGCCGCGCAGCACCGCAACATCGCGCTCGATCCCGATGCGCCGATGCTGCCGCTGGCGATGGACGCGGCGCTGCTGCAGTTCCGACGGCTGCTCGCGCAGCGGCTCGAGATCGAGCGCGCACGACAGGCTGCTTCTTCGACGCCCCGGGCGCCGACCTCACGAGACCCCGCATGAAGACCTATCGCATCGCCCTGATCCCCGGTGACGGCATCGGCAAGGAAGTGATCCCCGCCGGCGCCGAGCTGCTCGAGGCGCTCGCGGCCGCCGACGGCGGGCTGCGCTTCGAGTTCCAGACCTTCGGCTGGGGCGGCGACTGGTACCGCGCGCACGGCGAGATGATGCCGGCCGACGGGCTGGCCGCGCTGCGCGGCCACGACGCGATCCTGTTCGGCTCGGCGGGCGATCCGCACATCCCCGACCACGTGACGCTGTGGGGCCTGCGCCTGAAGATCTGCCAGGGCTTCGACCAGTACGCGAACGTGCGGCCGACGCGCATCCTGCCCGGCATCGACGCGCCGCTGAAGCGCTGCGGACCCAAGGACCTCGACTGGGTGATCGTCCGCGAGAACTCCGAGGGCGAGTACGCCGGCGTCGGCGGACGGGTCCACCAGGGCCATCCGATCGAGGCCGCGACCGACGTGTCGATGATGACCCGCGCCGGCGTCGAGCGGATCATGCGCTTCGCGTTCCAGCTCGCCCGGACCCGGCCGCGCAAGCTGCTGACCGTGGTCACCAAGAGCAACGCGCAGCGGCATGCGATGGTGATGTGGGACCAGATCGCGAGCGAGGTCGCGGCCGAATTCCCTGACGTGCGCTGGGACAAGGAGCTGGTCGACGCGATGACCGCGCGGATGGTCAACCGCCCGGCCTCGATCGACACCGTCGTCGCGACCAACCTGCACGCCGACATCCTGAGCGACCTGGCCGCCGCGCTGGCCGGCAGCCTCGGCATCGCGCCCACCGGCAACGTCGACCCCGAGCGCCGCTATCCGTCGATGTTCGAGCCGATCCACGGCTCGGCGTTCGACATCATGGGGCAGGGCGTCGCGAACCCGATCGGCACCTTCTGGTCGGTGGTGATGATGCTCGAGCACCTCGGCGAGACCGCCGCGGCCGCGCGCCTGATGACCGCGATCGAGCAGGTGACCGCGGACCCGGCGCTGCACACGCGGGACCTGGGCGGCAGCGCGACGACGGCGCAGGTGACGGCGGCGGTGTGCGGGCGGGTTCGGGGCGGTGCGAATCCCGGCCAGACGGGCTGTTGAAGATCACCGTCTGACCCGTTCCGGGCGGAGGGCCTCGCGGATGACGCGCACCCGCCATGCGGATACGCTTGTCGCATGAGTTCACCTCGCGTCCTCGCGGTGCCGGCGAGGACCGATCGGCCGCTGCTGGGCATCCTGTTCATGTGCGCCGCGGCGAGCCTGTTCCCCGTGATGAACGGGCTCGCCAAGCTGATGAGCCGCGACTACTCGTCCGAGCAGGTCGTCTGGGTCCGCACCGTCAGCCACCTGGTGTTCGCGC
>JAIYAG010000340.1 GCA_027489195.1 Burkholderiales bacterium
AGCACCCGCTGGATGAGGCTCAGCTCCTGGTAGAGCAGCGCCGGCGCGGTGCTGGTCTTGCTGCCCTCGAGGATCTGCTTCCAGCGCGTGCGCAGGTAGCCGATGTCGGCGAGCAGCGAAGGCTCGTCGGCATCCTCGGCCATCGTGCGGATGATGAAGCCGCCGGTCTCGTCCGAGGGCATCAGGCGCTCGATCTTGCCGCGCAGCGCGGCGCGTTCGGCCTCGCTGCCGATGCGCTGCGAGACCCCGATGTGCGGGTCCTGCGGCAGGTAGACGAGCAGGCGGCCCGCGATGCTGATCTGGGTCGACAGCCGCGCGCCCTTGGTGCCGATCGGGTCCTTGATGACCTGCACGAGCAGCGGCTGGCTCTCGTAGAGGAGCTTCTCGATCGGGGCGGGGCGCTCGCTGCCGCGCGTCTGCCAGAGGTCGGCGACATGCAGGAACGCGGCGCGATCGAGGCCGATGTCGATGAACGCGGACTGCATGCCGGGGAGCACGCGTGCCACGCGCCCGAGGTAGACGTTGCCGACCAGTCCGCGCGTGGCGACGCGCTCGAGGTGCAGCTCCTGCACCGACCCCTGCTGCACCAGCGCCACCCGCGCCTCGAAGGGCGTGACGTTCACCAGGATGTCTTCGGTCATCGGGCGTCGTCCGGGGTGGGGCTCGCCGTCGTCTGGGGCGCGGTGCCGGCACGCTGCGTCGCCGTCAGCTCCGGGCGCAGCAGGGTCGCGGTCTCGTGGAGGGGGAGGCCCATGATACCGGAGTGACTGCCCTCGATCCGCCGCACGAAGACCGCCGCGCGGCCCTGGATCGCATAGCCGCCGGCCTTGCCGCGGGGCTCGCCGCTGGCGACGTAGGCCTCGACCTCGGCGTCCGAGAGCCGCGCGAAGCGCACGCGCGACACCTGCACCAGGTGCTCGATGCGCGCGCCCCGGACCACCGCGAGCGCGGTCAGCACCCGATGCCCGCGGCCCGACAGCAGCCGCAGCATGCGCCGCGCGTCGGCGTCGTCGACCGGCTTGCCGAGGATCTTTCCGCCGACCGCGACGGTGGTGTCGGCCACCAGGATCGGGGCGGCGGGCAGCGCACGTGCCGCGAGCCGCTCGCGCGCGGCCTGCGCCTTGGCGAGCACGACCCGCTCGACGTACTGCGTGGGCGACTCGCCGACCCGCAGGGCCTCGAGCGCCTCGGCGTCCTCCTCGGGGCCGGCCAGCAGCAGCGCGAAGCGAAGGCCGATCTGCTCGAGCAGCGCCTGGCGGCGAGGGCTCTGCGAGGCGAGCCATACGAAGGGCGGCGCGGGGAGTCCGGTCGGAATCGTCGTCGCGGTGGCGGTCGAGGTCGTGGGCGTCATCGTAGGCCTGCGGCAGGGCCGCGCCCGCGTGGCGGGGGGACGGTCGGGAGGAAGGCCGCGCGACGGCCCGGGCGGCTCATTCGCGGTGGTAAGGATGCCCGCCCGTGATCGTCCACGCGCGGTACAGCTGCTCGGCGAGCAGCACGCGCACCAGCGCGTGCGGCAGCGTCATCGACGACAGCCGCAGCGACTCGTCCGCCTGGGCCTTGAGTTCCGGGTCGATGCCGTCGGGGCCGCCGATGACGAGGGCGACCGGGCGCGCGTCGCGCTGCCAGGCCGACAGGCGCGCGGCGAGCTTCGGGCTGTCGAGGTCGGTGCCGCGCTCGTCGAGCACCACCAGCCGGGCGCCGGCGGGCAGCGCGTCGCGGATGCGCTGCGCCTCGCGCGCCATGCAGCGCGCCGCGCCGCCGCCGGATTCGCGCGGCTCGGCCTTGACCGGCTTCCAGTCGATGCGCAGCTCCGGCGGCATGCGCCGCGAGTAGGTGTCGACCGCGGTGTCGACCCAGTCGGGCATGCGCGTGCCGACCGCGATCACGCGCAGCAGCATCGCGTCGCGCGGCGGGACGGTGTCGAGGGTCTCAGGCGGCCGCGCGGCCGACGCCGCCCGGGGCGCCGAGCTTGACCCGGACCGGCTTGCCGCCCCAGATCTCCTCGAGCTTGTAGTAGGCCCGGATGTTGGGCTGCATGATGTGGACGACGATGTCGCCGAGGTCCACCAGCACCCACTCGCCGGTGTCCTCGCCCTCGACCGAGATCACGTGGCCACCCTTCTCGCGGACCTTGTCGCGCACGCTTGAGGCGAGCGCGCGCGTCTGCCGGTTGGAGGTGCCGCTGGCGATCACCACGCGGTCGAAGAGGCTGGTGAGCCCCGTGGTGTTGTACACCTCGATGTCCTGCGCCTTGACGTCCTCGAGGGCGTCGATCACCAGGCGCTGCAGTGTCTTCAGATCCATCCGTTCATGTTCCTCAAGGCTGTCGATACAGCCTGTTCGAGCCAATATAGTCGAGAACCGCGGGGGGCGACAGCCCGTCCGGGCGCTCGCCGCGTTGAAGCTGGGCCCGCAGCGCGGTGGCCGATACCGGCACCGCGGGCATGCTGAAGAGGACGATCGCGCCGGCCGGGGCGTCGGGGAGCGACTGCCGTCCGCGTGCCGCGAGCTCGGCCTCGAGCGCCTCGGGCAGGCCATCGAGCCCGACGCGCTCGCGCTGGGTGGCGGCCACGTGGGCCAGGCCGAACAGCTCGCGCCAGCGGTGCCAGGTGGGCAGGTTGCGCAGCTGGTCGCTGCCGATCACCAGCACGAGCATGACCGCCTCGCCCAGTTCGGCGCGCAGCTCGGCCAAGGTGTCCACCGTGTAGGTCGGCCCGTCGCGCCGCACCTCGCGGTCGTCGACCACCAGCCGCTCGTCCGCAGGCAGCCCGGCCAGCGCGAGCCGCGTCATCTCGAGGCGCTGCGCCGAACTCGCACCGGCCCCCGCCTTCTGCCACGAGCGGCCGGTGGGCACCAGGCGCACCTCGTCGAGCGCGAACGCATCGCGCGCGGCGCGGGCGAGCGCCAGATGGCCGACGTGCGGCGGATCGAAGGTGCCGCCGACGAGGCCGATGCGGCGGCGCGTCGCCACCCGCGTTTCCACCTATACCCAGTCCCGCGGGCGCAGGAAGTCGGTGTAGAGCTGCGCCTCGGGCGTGCCCGGCTCGGGCTGCCACATGTAGCGCCACTTCACGACCGGCGGCATCGAGCACAGGATCGACTCGGTGCGCCCGCCCGACTGCAGCCCGAACAGCGTGCCGCGGTCGAAGACCAGGTTGAACTCGACGTAGCGGCCGCGCCGGTAGGCCTGGAAGTCGCGTTCGCGCTCGCCGAACGGCATGTCCATGCGCCGCTCGACGATCGGCACGTAGGCCTCGAGGAAGGCGTCGCCCACCGATCGGGTCATCGCGAACGAGCGCTCGAAGCCGAGCTCGGAGAAGTCGTCGTAGAAGATGCCGCCGACGCCGCGCGGCTCGCTGCGGTGCTTGAGATAGAAGTACTCGTCGCACCACTTCTTGAAGCGCGGGTGAAGGTCCGCGCCGAAGGGCTCGAGTGCCTGCCGGCACACCGAGTGGAAGCGCACCGCGTCCTTCTCGAAGCCGTAGTAGGGCGTGAGGTCCATGCCGCCGCCGAACCACCAGACCGGTTCGGCATCGGGCGTGCCGGGGGCCGCACCGGGACGCGCGGCCGCGATGAAGCAGCGCACGTTCAGGTGGACGGTGGGCACGTACGGATTGCGCGGATGCAGCACCAGCGACACGCCCATCGCCTCGAAGGCGCGGCCGGCGAGCCCCTGCCGGTGCGCGGACGCCGACGGCGGCAGCTTGTCGCCGGTGACGTGGGAGAACAGCACGCCGGCGCGCTCGAACACGCGGCCTTCCTCGAGCACGCGGCTGATGCCGCCGCCGCCCTCGGGGCGGTCCCAGCGGTCGGTGGCGAAGGGCGTGCCGTCGACGGCCTCGAGGCCGGCGACGATGCGGGCCTGCAGGCCCTGCAGGTAGGCGTGCACCGCCGCGGTGTCGACCGTGTCGGTGGCGGGGCTGCGGTCGCTCATCGCGGGCTCTCTCCGTGGACGTGGGGGGGCGGGCGCGCGGCCTCAGCCGCGCTTGGCCGGACCGGGCCGGCGCGACAGCGCGCGGTGGCCGATGTCTCGGCGGTACTGCATGCCGTCGAAGCGGATGCCGTCGATCACCGCGTGGGCGCGCGCCTGCGCCACCCGCACCGAGTCGCCCAGCCCGGTCACGCAGAGCACTCGGCCGCCCTGGGTGGTGAGCGTGCTGTCGGTGAGCGCGGTGCCGGCGTGGAACACGAAGCAGTCGTCGGAGACCACGGCCCGCTGCCCGACCCCTTCGATGACGTCGCCGCGCCGCGGCTCGTCGGGGTAGCCGTGTGCGGCCAGCACCACGCCGAGCGCCGTGCGCCGGTCCCATTCGATCTCGGCGCGATCGAGGTGTCCGGCGATCGCGTGCTCGAACACCTCGGTGAGGTCGCTCTTGATCCGCGCCATGATCGGCTGCGTCTCGGGATCGCCGAGCCGGCAGTTGAACTCGATGGTCTTGGCGCGACCCTTGTCGTCGATCATCAGCCCCGCGTACAGGAAGCCGGTGAACGGGATGCCGTCGGCCGCCATGCCCTGGACGGTCGGCATGATGATCTCGCGCAGCACGCGCGCATTGACCTCGGGCGTGACCACCGGTGCCGGCGAATACGCGCCCATGCCACCGGTGTTCGGGCCCTGGTCGCCGTCGCGCAGCCGCTTGTGGTCCTGGCTGGACGCGAGCGCCAGCACGTTCTTGCCGTCGCACATGACGATGAAGCTCGCTTCCTCGCCCTGCAGGAACTCCTCGATGACGACGCGCGCGCCCGCCTGGCCCATGCGGTTGTCGAGCAGCATCATGTCGATCGCGGCATGCGCCTCGGCGGCGGTCTGCGCGACCACCACGCCCTTGCCGGCGGCCAGGCCGTCGGCCTTGATGACGATCGGCGCGCCCTTCTCGTCGACGTGGGCGTGCGCCGCCGCAGCGTCGGTGAATGTGCGGTACTCGGCGGTCGGGATGCCGTGGCGCGTCATGAAGGCCTTGGCGAAGTCCTTCGAGGACTCGAGCTGCGCGGCGGCCTTCGTCGGCCCGAAGATCTTCAGGCCCTTGGCGCGGAACAGGTCGACGATGCCCGCGGCCAGCGGCACCTCGGGTCCGACCACGGTGAAGGCGACATGCTCGCGCTCGGCGAACGCGGCCAGCGTCTCGAGGTTGGTGATCGGCACGTTCTGCAGGTTGCGCTCGCGCGCGGTGCCGCCGTTGCCCGGCGCCACGTAGACCACCTGCACGCGGCCCGACTGCGCGAGCCGCCAGGCGAGCGCATGCTCGCGACCTCCCGAGCCGACGACGAGGATCTTCATTCCGGCAGCACCGCGTTGGTGTAGACCTGCTGGACGTCGTCGAGGTTCTCGATCACGTCGAGCAGCTTCTGCATGCGCGCCGCGTCCTCGCCCTCGAGCTCGGACTCGGTCATCGGCTTCATGGTGATCTCGGCGACCTCGGCCTTCAGGCCCGCGCCCTCGAGCGCCGCCTTGACCTGCGAGTACTCGTTCGGCGCGCAGAGGACCTCGATGCCGCCCTCGTCATCCGTGGACACGTCCTCGGCGCCGGCGTCGATCGCGACCTCCATCACGCGGTCCTCGGACGTGCCGGGCGCGAACAGGAACTGGCCGCAGTGCTTGAAGAGGAAGGCCACCGAGCCGTCGGTGCCGAGGTTGCCGCCGTACTTGGAGAACGCGTGCCGGACCTCGGCCACGGTGCGGGTGCGGTTGTCGGTCATCACGTCGACGATCACCGCGGCGCCGGCGATGCCGTAGCCCTCGTAGCGGATCTCCTCGTAGTTGACCCCCTCGAGGCCGCCCACGCCCTTCTGGATCGCGCGCTGCACGGTGTCCTTGGGCATGTTCGCGTCGGAGGCCTTCTCCACCGCGAGCCGCAGCCTGGGGTTGATCGCGACATCGCCGCCGCCCAGCTTCGCGGCCACCGTGATCTCCTTGATCAGGCGCGTGAAGAGCTTGCCGCGCTTCTCGTCCTGGCGGCCCTTCCTGTGCTGGATGTTGGCCCACTTGGAATGCCCGGCCATAGAGAAGTCGACCCTGTTCTGAGTGATGCCGGCGCAACGGGTCCGCGGGGAGCCGCGGGGAGCCGCGAGCCGGCGCGGCGGCGGTCGCCGAACTTGCCGGTCCCGCGGCAACATGGTGCAATGCCGACGAAGGATCGGTGATTTTAACATCGACATACCCATGCCCGAGCCTCTCCGCATCGCCCGCCACGCCGACACCGACCTGTGCCTGCTGCCGGCCCTCGCCAACCGTCACGGACTGATCACCGGGGCCACCGGCACCGGCAAGACGGTGACGCTGCAGGTGATGGCCGAGCGCTTCTCCCGGGCCGGCGTCCCGGTGTTCATGGCCGACGTCAAGGGCGACCTGACCGGGCTGTCGCAGCCCGGCACGCTGAGCCCGAAGCTCAAGGAGCGGCTCGACCGGCTGGGGCTGCCGGAGCCGGAGTTCGCCGGCCTGCCGACCACCCTGTGGGACGTCTACGGCGAGCAGGGCCATCCGCTGCGTGCCACGGTCTCCGACATGGGTCCGATGCTGCTGGCCCGGATGCTCAGCCTGAACGAGACCCAGGAGGGGGTGCTGAACCTGGTGTTCCGCATCGCCGACGACAACGGGCTGCTGCTGCTCGACTCCAAGGACCTGCGGGCGATGCTCCAGCACGTCGGGGACAACGCCAAGCAGTTCACCACCGAGTACG
>JAIYAG010000041.1 GCA_027489195.1 Burkholderiales bacterium
CAGAACCTGAAGTACGACGCCCACGTGCTCGCCAACCACGGCATCGTGCTGCGCGGCATCGAGCACGACACGATGCTGCAGTCCTACGTGATCGAGGCGCACCGCACGCACGGCATGGACGCGCTCGCCGAGCGTCACCTCGGGCGACGCACCATCACCTACGAGGAGGTGGCGGGCAAGGGCGCCAAGCAGATCGGCTTCGAGCAGGTGGCGATCGACCGGGCCACCGAGTACGCGGCCGAGGACGCCGAGGTCACGATGCAGCTGCATGCGACGCTGTATCCGCAGGTGGCCGCCGATCCGCGGCTCGAGGACATCTACCGGCGCATCGAGATGCCGACCTCGGTGGTGCTGCAGCGCATGGAGCGCCATGGCGTGCTGGTCGACGCGGCCGCGCTCGCGCGCCAGTCCGACGAGCTCGGGGCCCGGATGGTCGAGCTCGAACGGCGCGCGCACGAGGCGGCCGGCCAGCCCTTCAACCTCGGCTCGCCCAAGCAGCTCGGCGAGATCCTGTTCGACAAGCTCAAGCTGCCGGTCACCAAGAAGACGATGAGCGGCGCGCCGTCCACCGACGAGGACGTGCTCGCCAAGCTCGCCGAGGACTATCCGCTGCCCAAGATCCTGCTCGAGTACCGCGGCTGCTCGAAGCTCAAGTCCACCTACACCGACAAGCTGCCGAAGATGGTGAACCCGCGGACCGGCCGCGTGCACACCAGCTATTCGCAGGCGGTCGCGATCACCGGGCGGCTGAGCTCGAACGAGCCGAACCTGCAGAACATCCCGATCCGCACCGCCGAGGGCCGACGCATCCGCGAGGCCTTCATCGCGCCTCCCGGCAGCCTGATCGTGTCGGCCGACTACTCGCAGATCGAGCTGCGGATCATGGCCCACCTGTCCGGCGACGAGAACCTGCTGCGCGCCTTCGGCGAGGGGCTCGACGTGCACCGCGCGACCGCCTCCGAGGTGTTCGGCGTGCCGCCGGACGAGGTCTCCGCCGACCAGCGCCGCTACGCCAAGACGATCAACTTCGGCCTCATCTACGGGATGAGCGCCTTCGGCCTGGCCGCGCAGCTCGGCATCGAGCGCGACGCGGCGCGCAACTGGATCGAGCGCTATTTCGCGCGCTATCCGGGGGTCAAGCGCTACATGGACGGCACGCGCACGCAGGCCAAGGCGCAGGGCTACGTCGAGACGGTGCTCGGGCGCCGGCTGTGGCTGCCCGAGATCAACTCGCCGAACGGCCCGCGCCGCGGCGGCGCCGAGCGCCAGGCGATCAACGCGCCGCTGCAGGGCACGGCGGCCGACATCGTCAAGCTTGCGATGATCGCGGTGCAGGGCTGGCTCGATGCGTCCGGCCTCGGCTCGAGGCTCGTGCTGCAGGTGCACGACGAGCTGGTGCTGGAGGTGCCCGAGGCCGAGCTCGAGCTCGTGCGCGCCGAGCTGCCCAGGCAGATGGCGGGCGTGCTGCCGCTGGCCGTGCCGCTGCTGGCCGAGGTGGGGGCGGGCCCGAACTGGGAGCAGGCGCACTGAGGCGTGGCGTGACGGCCCCGCTTCACTCGGACGAGACGATCAGGCCACAGTCGCACCTCCAGCGGGTGCGCCGACCGCTTCGCTCGCACTGAGGATCGACCGCGGGTCGGCCCGGTCGGGCCGTCGGTTCCCGGTGCGGAATTGAGCGGGTCGGGCGGTCCTTCTCCGTGCACCGGACAGGTGCATGACCCCGCTAGCCTCCGGGTCTACGGGATGTCCGTGACAGCGATCCGTCCGGGATCGGCGGACGCCCGAGGGAGATCCGACACCATGCAGACATCCGCCGCCGGGGGCGCCGCAGCTCGACCCGAATCCGCCCGATCCGCCCGAGCCGGCGAACCGTCCGGCTACTTCCAGCATCACGGCATCTGGGCGCCGGGCGTGAGGCTCTTCCGCCGTGTCCGGTTCCGCTCGAAGGCGGCGCTGATCGTCGGCGTGCTGGTGGTCCCCCTGCTGCTCGCCTCGTTCTGGGTGCTGCGGGACATGCAGCAGGCGGTCACCACCGTGGGGACCGAGCGCAGCGGCGTCGCGGCGATGAAGACCTTCGTGCCGGTGCTCAAGGGGCTGCTCGAGACGCGCAATGCCACCCGCGCCGGGCTCGGCGGCCTAGACACCCAATCCGACTACAAGCAGGCCCGGGCGGCCACCGACGGCGCGCTCGCCGCGATGGCGCGCCAGATCGAGCAGGCCGGCGATCCGCTGGCGCTCGGTCCGGCGCTGTCGAAGCTGACGACGGCATGGCAGGCGACCGCGTCCTCGCTCAACGGCGCCGACGACAAGGGGCGCACCGTCTTCGGTCCGGTGACCGAAGCCAGCGTCGAACTGCTCGCGCAGATCGGCGACGGCTCGCAGCTGGTGCTCGACACCGAGATGGACAGCTTCTACGTCGCGCAGAGCCTCCTGCTGGCGCTGCCGAGGGCGCTGGAGGACATCGGGCAGCTGTGGGGGTGGAGCACCTTCGTGACCGCGAAGGGTCAGGTCGGCGCGGCGGACCTGGGTCGTGCCTACGGCTGGGCGGCACGCGTGGAGATCGGCATCGCCGACGCGAAGCGGGGCTACGAGCGCGCGATCGAGGCCCGGCCGTCGCTGAAGGCGGCGCTGGACCTCGCGGCGCTCGAGGAGATGCAGGCGTTCCGCAAGGCCGCGCTGGAGGTCTTCCGCGCCCCGTCGGGCGAGGCCGCCGCCCGGTTCGACACCGGGCGCAAGGCGCTGGCCACCGGCTTTCGCGGCTACGACTCGGCCCTCGCCGCGCTCGATGCGATGCTGGCCGAGCGGGCGGGCAAGCTGGCGTTCGAGCGCAATGCGCTCGCCGTCATCGTGTCGGCCGCGCTGCTGCTGGCCGGATACCTGTTCTACGCGTTCTACCTGGTGACCGAAGGCGGGCTCAACGAGGTGCGTCGCCATCTGGTCGCGATGACCGAAGGCGACCTCACCACCGCACCGCACCCCTGGGGGCGCGACGAGGCGGCCACGCTGATGATCACCCTGCGCGACATGCAGGACTCGCTGCGCGGAATCGTCTCGCGCGTGCGGGCCTCGTCGGAGACCATCGTCACCTCGAGCTCGGAGATCTCGGCGGCGTCGCTCGACCTGTCGAACCGCACCGAGCGCTCGGCGGCCGACCTCGAGGAGACGGCGGCCTCGATGGAGCAGATCGCCTCGACGGTGAAGCTCACCGCCGAGCAGGCCGGCGAGGCGGCCGAGGCGTCCCGCGGCAACGCCGTGGCCGCGCAGCGCGGCGGCCAGGCCTTCGAGTCGGTGGTCGCCACCATGGACGCGATCCAGACCTCGTCGCGCAAGATCTCCGACATCATCGGCACCATCGACGGCATCGCGTTCCAGACCAACATCCTCGCGCTCAACGCGGCGGTGGAGGCGGCGCGGGCCGGCGAGCAGGGCCGCGGCTTCGCGGTCGTCGCGAGCGAGGTCCGGCTGCTCGCGCAGCGCAGCGCCGATGCCGCGCGCGAGATCAAGTCGCTGATCTCGGCGAGCGTCGGTCAGGTGGCCACCGGCACCACGGTGGTCGCCGAGGCAGCGCGCACCATCGACGAACTGCAGGCGTCGGCGCAGCGCATCGACGTGCTGCTCGGCGGCATCACCACCGGCACCTCGGAGCAGAGCCAGGGCGTCGCGCAGGTGGGCAGCGCCATCCAGCAGCTCGACCAGGCGACGCAGCAGAACGCGGCGCTGGTGGAGCAGAGTTCGGCGGCCGCCGAGTCGCTGCGCGAGCAGGCGATCGCGCTTGCCAAGGACGTGGGGCGGTTCCGGTTGCCGTGAGGCCGGGGCGCGCGCCGCGCGCCCGTGCGTGCCGGACGGGGCGGGTCGGTGGTCTCGGGTCAGACGTAGGCGATCAGCCGTCCCGCGACCACCACCGCCGCCCACAGCAGCAGCGACAGCGCGCCGGCCACGCGCATCGTGAGGGTGGGCGCGCCGGTCGACTGCAGCGCGTCCTTCGCCGCGCTCGCGTGGAACCAGGCGGCGTTCAGCCCCGCGAACATCAGCAGCACCACCTTGATCGTGAACGCGCGGTTGGCGAGCAGCTCGCCCGCGTTCGCGACGAACAGCAGCGTGCCGGTGGCGACCGCGCCGCAGAAGCCGGCGAGCGAAACGGGCAGCGCGCTGCGCATCAGCGCCGCCGAGGCCTGGTGACGCAGCAGGCCCATCAGCCGCAGGTCGACCACCGCGATCGAGCCCACCAGCAGCGCGATCGACAGCAGGTGCGCCGACTCGACCATCGGGTACACCCAGCCGCTCTGCAGCCAGCGCGCGAGCGCGGTCTCGGCGAGCGGGGCGGCGAGGGCGGCAGCGGTGCTCACGGTGCGGGCGGGCCGCCGGGATCGGGCAGGGCGTCGCCGACCCGGCGGGCGCCGGGGTCCGCCGTGGGGCTGCGATGCGCCGCTGCGCTGCGGGCCGCGAAGATCGACGCGAGCGCGGTCCAGCGCGGCAGCGCGGCCAGCCCCTCGAGCGGCACCGGCAGCTTCTGGCGCCAGTTCGGTGGCACGTCGGGCGTGCCCGGCAGGTTCGGCTGGCGCACCAGACCGGCCACGTCCTCGAGCTGGACGATCGCCAGCCGCGCCGTCGATGCGGCGAGCCAGCGGTGCAGCCGCTCGACGAGATCGCCGCCCACGATGCCGGCCGCCGCGAGCCCGGCCTCGATCCGCTCGAGGTCCTCGCGCCGCTCGTCGCGCTGGCGCGCGGACGCGTCCGCATCCAGCAGCCCGAGCGACTCGCGCTCGTCGATCTCGCGGCCGCAGGCCCAGCCGTCGATGGTCGGCAGGTCGTGGGTGCTGGCGCAGACGGCGGCCAGCGGCGGCAGCATGCGCGGATCCACCAGCCGGCCCTGTGCGTCGCGCTCGAACCAGGCGACCTTGTACGACAGGATGCCGGCGCGCGCGAGCCGCTCGCGCAGGCCGGGGCGCACGGTGCCCAGGTCCTCGCCGATCACCATCGCCCGGTGGCGCATGCTCTCGGTCGCCACCACGTCGAGCATCGCCTCCAGCGGATAGCCGACGTAGGCGCCGTCGGCCGGGCGGCGGCCGCGCGGCACCCAGAACAGCCGCTCGAGCGCCATCACATGGTCGATCCGCAGGCCGCCGGCGCCGGCCATCGTCGCGCGCAGCAGCTGCGCGAAGGGCTCGAAGCCGGCCTCGACGAGCGCCTCGGGCCGCCACGGCGGCAGCCCCCAGGCCTGGCCGTCCGGGCCGAGCGGATCGGGCGGTGCGCCGATCTCGTTCGCCTCGTCGACGAGCCCGGGGCGCGACCAGGCGTCCGCGCCCGCCGGATCGGCGCCGACCGCGAGGTCGGCGATCGGACCGATCGTGGCGCCGGCTTCCCGGGCGGCCTCGCCCGCGGCGCGCCACTGGCGCTCGGCGAGCCACTGCACGAACGCATGGAAGGCCACGCGCTCGGGATGCGCACGCTCGAAGGCCCGGACCGCGTCGGTGTCGGGATGCTCGAAGCCCGCGGGCCAGGCGCGCCGGTCGGCGGCGCCGTGGTGCTCGGCGAGGGCCTCGAACAGCATGTGGGCGCGCAGCCGCGTCCGTGCCTCGCCCAGCCAGGCGTCGAACTCGCGTGCCGCCTCGCGGGTCAGCGCGGTGTCGCGCGTGGCGCGGAAGTCGACCCACAGCCGCTCCAGGCCCTGGCGCTTGAGTGCGTTGACCGCGGGCCAGTCGACCGAAAGGCCGGCCCGCAGCGCGTCGATCGCCGCGCGCGTCTCCGGGCGTGCGACCCAGGTGTCGAAGAGCGGCGTCGCGAATCCTTGGGCGGCGCGCGGCACCGACACGAACATCGGGTTGAGCGCGAGCCGGCTCGACGGCGAGTACGGCGAGCCGCGGTCGGGCCAGCCGAGCGAGGGCGCATGCACCGGCGAGACCAGCACGCCGGCCGCACCGATGCGACCGGCGAGCGCGCCGAGCGCGGCCAGGTCGTCGAAGTCGCCGATGCCCCAGCTGCGCGCCGAGTGCAGGCCGTAGAGCTGCACCGACAGCGACCACGCGCCCTCGGCGCGACGCAGCTCGGGCGGCAGCCAGCAGTGCGGCGCGCGGGCCACGAGGCGGCCTTCGGCACGGCGGGCGGGCGGTGCGCCCCGGGCGGGCCGGGCAGGCACGGCATGCAGGGCGGGCAGGGCGGGCAGGGCAACGCCGGGCGCGGCGTCGTCCGCAGACGCGCGCCCGGCACTGCGCTGCGCGCCCGGGCGCAGCCGCGCGCCTACGGTCCCGACCGGCAGCGGCCCGCCGATCGGCACGCGCCAGCGCACCCGCTGCAGGCCGCCGTCCAGGCAGGCCTCGACGCGCTCGGCCGC
>JAIYAG010000017.1 GCA_027489195.1 Burkholderiales bacterium
CCCTGATGCTGTCGGCCTGCACCGGCTTCGACGCCCATGACGCGCTGTCGTACCCGTCCGATCCGCGGGCGTGTTTCCCGCTCGCCGAGGCGGACCTGTCGCGGCTGCGTGTCGGCTACACCGAGGACTTCGGCGTCTGCGCGGTCGATGCCGACATCCGCCGGACCTTCCGCCATCGCATCGAGGCGATCAGGCCGATGGTGGCGTCCTGCGAGCCGGTGTCGATCGACGGGATCGGCGACGCCGACGACGCGTTCGACGTGCTGCGCGCCGAGGCCTTCGTCGCGGCGTTCGCACAGGTCTACGCGAGCGCGCCCGAGACGCTCGGGCCCAACGTGCGGGCCAACGTCGAGATGGCCGGTGCGATCACGCTCGCCGACCGGGCCCGAGCGCATGTCGCGCAGACCCGGATCGCGCGTGGCTTCGCACGCGCCCTCGAGTCCTTCGACCTGCTGCTCGCACCGGTGACGCCGGTCTCGCCGTTCCCGTGGACCGAGCTCTACGCGGCGCGGGTGGACGGGCAGGCGATGCGCAGCTACTACCAGTGGCTGGCGCTGTGCTACGTGGTGACCGTGGGCACGCACCCGGCGCTGTCGCTGCCCTGCGGACGCGACGAGGCGGGCATGCCGTTCGGGCTGCAGCTGATCGGCAGGCTGCGCGGCGAGGCCGGACTGCTGTCGGCCGCGCTGTCGCTCGAACGCGCGTTCGCCTCCGACGCCGCGCTTGCGCGGCCGCGGCCCGACGAGAGGCTGCTGCGCGTGCCGCAGCCGGCGCTGCGCTCGATCGTCACGCATCCGCCGGGGAGCGGGGCGGGTGCACGGGTGTCCGGGTCGGCGACCGCGGTCTGACGCGCGGCTGACGCGGGGCGATACGCGTCCGAAGGACGGCCGAGGGCCCTCCAGCGCCCCGTCAGCCCCGAGCCAGCGCCTCGCGCGCCGCCGCCGGCAGGTCCGCGTCCACCCGCCCGCGCGCAGCCGCCGGCAGCGACCGGTAGGCGTCGCGCAGCTCGGCCAGGCAGCGCACCTGGTACTTGAAGGTGCCCTGCTCGTAGCGCAGGCCCCAGGCCTCGAACGCGAAGGTGTCGCGGCCGGCGGCGATCGCGGCGGCGTTCGCCTCGAGGAAGGGGAAGTAGACCTCGGCGGCCACCGCGAGCAGGCCCGCGACCGCGGGCGAGGTCGGCGCCTCCGGCGCCCGCCAGTCGCCCTCCACGCCCGAGGCGTCGTCGAGGTGCATCAGCCAGCGCAGCACGAACGGGAAGCGCGCGCGCAGGTGCTCGCAGGCGGTCGGGTCGTTCGCGAGCTGCGAGAGCTGGCCCATCCAGGCGAAGTCGGCGATCGAGGGGCGGCCGCCGAACAGGAAGCGTTCCTCGGTCACATGGGCCTCGAGGAGCGCCATCACGCGGTCGGCGCTCGCCTCGACCAGCGGCGCGTTCTGCGGCGTGCAGCCGACCAGGGCCATGCGTCCGACCTGCCGGTCCCGGAAGCGCGACGCGTGGCCCATGATCGCCTCGCGCCCCTCGCCCGCGAGCCGGTCGAAGGCGAGCCACTCGCTCGTCTGGCGCTGGTCGCGCTCGCGCAGCCAGCGGTACAGGAACATCGCCTTGGTGCCCCACTCGTCGGCCATGTCCTCGAGCAGCGCCGCGAGGAAGGCCTGCGCCGGATCGTCGGGCACGACCGAGCGCTCGCCCGGGTGCAGCCGCTCGAGCTCGCGGATCAGCGGGGTGGAGTCGTTGGCATGGCGCCCGTCGGGGAAGCGCAGCACCGGGATGACCGGCACCTTCACCCGCGACATCACCTCGGGGGCCTCGGGCGTGCCGATCTGCACCCAGTCGTGCGCCAGCCTGCGGTAGCGCAGCACCGCGCGCATCTTCATCGAATACGGCGAGCCGAGGCCGCCGTAGAGCAGGTAGCGGCCGGTCGGGGGCGTGTCGTCCAAGGGAGGTCTCCTGCAGCGCGTCGGGCGCGGGGTCGGCCGATCATAAGCCGCGGGGCCGCGGCACCCGCTTGACGCGGGCACGGAGCGCCCCCATCTTGGAACGACGGGCCGCGCCGCGGCCGATCGGGAGGAGCGCCCGGATGGACACGCTGCTGTGGGTCGTCGCCGTCGTGCTGATCGTCGCGGGCGTGGCGGGCACCATCCTGCCGGCGCTGCCCGGCACGGCGCTGGCCTTCGCGGGCATCCTGCTCGCCGCCTGGATCGACGGCTTCACGCGGGTCACCGGCTGGACGGTCGCCGTCTGCGGCCTGCTGATGCTGCTCGCCTGGGGCGCCGACTACGCGTCGGGGATCATCGGCGCGCGCAAGGCCGGCGCGAGCCGGCTCGCGGTCGCGGGCGCGGCGATCGGCACGGTGGCCGGGATCTTCACCGGCTTCATCGGGCTGCTGTTCATGCCGCTGGTGGGCGCGGCGATCGGCGAATACATCGCCGACCGGAATGCGGCCCGCGCCGCCCACGTGGGCGTGGCGACTTGGATCGGGCTGCTGATCGGCACGGTCGTGAAGGTGGTGATCACCTTCGTGATGATCGGGCTGTTCATCGCCGCGCTTCTGATCGGCTGAGCTGCCGGCTGTCGGGCGGGACGCGCCGCGCGGACCGCCGCGCATCGCGGCCCGGGGACCGTCCGTGCCACGGCGCTCGACCGCGCACCGCCTCGGCGTGAATGCTGCCGGGATGAGCGCCGTCCTGCCCACCCGCGTCGCGTCCCGCCCGCACCTGCCTTCGGCCGTGCGGGCGCTGGTCGTCGACGAGGATGCCGCGCTGCGCCCGGCGGTCCGGCTGCTGCTGCAGGGCCTGGGGATCGCGCAGGTCCAGCAGGTCGGCGACCCGGTCCGCGCGATCCGGATGATGGAGGTCGAGGTCTTCGACCTGGTGCTGTGCGAGGCGAGCTTCCGCTCGACGATGGACGGCAGCCAGGTGCTCGAGTACGTGCGCACGCGCCGCCTGCTCGCGCCCTCGGCCGCGTTCCTGCTGATGAGCGCCGAGGCGATGCGTTCGCTGGTCGCGTCGGCGCGCGAGTGGCAGCCCGACGGATTCGTGCTCAAGCCGCTGACCGCGTCGGCGCTCGGGCCCCGCATCGAGCATGCACTGCGCCGCCGCGCGATCCATGCGCCGCTGTTCGCGGCCGCCGACGCGCGCGACCCCGAGGCCATGCTCGCGCATGCCCGGCGCCTGGCCGAGGAGGCGGGCGGCGCGTCGCTCGAGCTGCTGCGCTGGCAGGCGCAGGCACTGATCGACCTGGGGCGCTTCGGGCAGGTGCGCGAGGTCTGCGACAAGGCGCTGTCGCTGCGTACCGACCTGCCGTGGACGGCGGTCGCGCTCGCGCACTGCGAGCGCGCCGAACGCCGCAGCGACGACGCGATCCGGCGGCTGCGCACCACGGTGCGCTTCCATCCGGCCGCCGGCGAGGCGTACGACCTGCTGATCGACCTGCTGCAGGAGACGGGTCAGGTCGAGCGCGCGCTCGCCGTCGCACGGCAGGCGCTCGAGCAGCTCTCGACCACGCAGCGGCTGCGTGCGCTCGGCGAGCTGGCCCTCGCCCACGGCGAGCTGGCGCAGGCCGAGACCTGCTACACCGAGCTGATCCGGCGCACGTCGAGCTCGCTGACCCGCAGTCCGCTCGACACCTGCATGCTGGGGCAGGTGTTCGTCGACCGCGGCGCCGCCGACAAGGCGCTGCGCACGGTCGGTGCGGTCGACGGCGACGCCGACACGCCGTCGCGCGCGCTCGCCGCCGCGGTGCAGGCGCAGGCCCATGTCGCGCAGGGCGACGCCGGCGCGTCCGAGGCCGCGGCGCGCACGGCGCTCGATCTCGCGACCGGCTCCGAGCCGACCGAGACGGTGCTGCTGCTGGTGGCGCAGGGCGCGTTCGCGGCCGGGCTGCACGACGAGGGCCGGCGCGTGGCCGAGCGCGCGGTCGCGCTGCGGCCGCGCTCGCGCGGGCCCGGTGCGCTCGCCCGCCGCGTGTTGACCGATGCCGGCTTCGAGCCCGAGGCCTTCGTGCGCGACGTGAGCGCGCTGCCGGCGGCGCCGCCCGTCGCGGCGCCGGGCGCCCGCGCCCCCGACGGCGGAACGACCGCCGCCGCCGACGTCGCCGAAGCGCTGGCCGCGCTGCAGCGCGCCCGCTTCGACGAGGCGCTGGCGCACATGGCGCGCGCCCGCGCGAAGCTGCCCGCGAACCCGATGGTGCTGATGGCCGCCGTGCAGGTGCAGATGCTGCGCATGCGCGCCAAGGGGTTCGATGCGGCGTCCGCGGCCGACGTGCGCCGCTGCCTCGCGGAGCTCGACCGCCAGATCCCCGGCGACACGCGCGTGTTCACCGGCATGCCGGCGGGCGACTGAAGCCCGCCTTCAGCCGGCCACCCGGGCCTGCAGCGCGCGCCGTCCCTCGGCGCTGGCGATCACCACCAGGGCCTGGCCCGGCGAGACCGACGCGTCCTGCGGCGGATTGAAGCGCCACTCGCTGCCGTCGCGGACCGCGACCAGCAGCCATTCCACGCTGTGCCCGAGTGCGGCGATCCGCAGGGGGGACGGCCGCGGCGGCACCACCACCTCCTCGACCGCGAGCCGCTCGCCGGCACGCAGCAGCTCGTCCACCAGCGACACCATCTGCGGCCGGATCATCAGCGACGCGATCCGGTGCCCGCCGGTGTAGTCGGGCGACACGATCTGGTCGGCGCCCGCACGCAGCGTCTTGGCCGCGTTGCGCGGGTCGTGCACGCGCGCCACCACGCGGATCCCGGGGTTGAGCTGCTTGGCCGACAGGCTGATCACCAGGTTCTTCGAGTCGTCGCCGGTGACCGCGAAGACGCCCGCCGCCCGCGCGATGCCGGCGCGGGCGAGCACGTCGTCGTCGGCCGCGTCGCCGTGCAGCGCGAGCAGCCGCGGGTCGGCCTCGAGCCTGCCCTCGAGCGCGGCCGCGTCGTTCTCGACGACGACGAACGCGCGGCGGTCGGCGCGCAGCTCGTCGATCACGTAGCCGCCGATGCGGCCCGCGCCGCAGACGATGAAGTGCCCGTCGAGGGTGTCGATAGCGGCCTGCATGCGGCGTCTCCGATAGGCGTGGTTCAGGTTCGTCTCGAGCAGGAAGGCGGTGACCGTCGAGAACAGGAAGGTCATGTTGGCGATGCCGGCCAGCGCGATCGCCATGGTGAAGAACCGGCCGAGGTCGGTGTGGCGCATCTCGACCACTTCCCCGTAGCCGATCGTCGCCACCGTGATGAACGTCATGTAGAGCCCGTCGACCACCGTGGTGCCGGGCTTGCCGAGCGCGAGGTAGCCGAGCGTGCCGGCCAGGAGGATCACGACGAACACGCCGAGCGCGCCCAGCAGCCGCCTGAAATGGGGGCTGTCGACGAGGATCGCGAGGAGGAGGCGCACCGGCCGATCGTAGGGCGTCGGGGCCCCGTGCGACTTGATCGAGCGCAAGTCGGCGCGTCGCCGCGCCCGCGCTCAGGGCCCCGCGAGTGCCTCGGCGTACAGGGCGGCGTAGCGGGCGGCGGGCGCCCGCCAGGACGTGTCCTGCGCCATCGCCCGACGCTGCACCCGCTTCCAGGCGGCCGGATGGTGCCAGCCGTCGAGCGCGTGGCGCAGTGCCCGCGCGAGCGCCTCGGGGCTGGCCCCGGCGAACGCGAAGCCGGTGGCGCGGTCCTCGCGCAGCGCCTCCTCGTCGGCGTCCACCACCGTGTCGGCCAGGCCGCCCACCCGGTGCACCACCGGCAGCGACCCGTAGCGCAGCCCGTAGAGCTGGGTGAGCCCGCAGGGCTCGAAGCGCGAGGGCACGCCGATCAGGTCGCTGCCGGCGACGACGCGGTGCGCGAGCGCCTCGTCGTAGCCGATGCGCACGCCGACCGCATCGGGTGCGGCCTGCGCGGCGGCGCGCCAGGCGTGCTCGAGCGCCGGATCGCCGGAGCCGACCAGCGCCACCTGGCCGCCGGCGCCCAGCCACTGCGGCAGCGTCGACAGCAGCAGGTCCAGGCCCTTCTGCGGCGTGAGCCGGCTGATCACGCCGAGCAGCGGCGCACCGGCGACCTGCGCCAGGCCCAGTTCGCGCTGCAGCGCCAGCTTGCACGCGGCCTTGCCGGCCAGGTCGGTCGCATCGTAGGGCGCGGCGATCGCCGGGTCGGCGGCGGGGTTCCACACCGCATCGTCGATCCCGTTGACGATGCCGGTCAGGCGGTCGGCGCGGTGGCGCAGCACGTCGTCGAGCTCGTGGCCTTCGGCGGGGCCGAGGATCTCGCGCGCATAGGTGGGGCTGACCGTGGTGATCCGGTCGGCGAACATCAGGCCGCCCTTGAGCAGCCGCAGGGTGCCGTGGAACTCGATGCCGGCCGGACCCGCCATCCACGCCGGCAGACCGAGCTCGCCGAAGCGCTCGAGCGCGAAGCGGCCCTGGTAGGCAAGGTTGTGCACCGTCAGCACGGTGCGCGCGTGCGTGCCCGCCGTGCCGCGTGCGGCGAGGTAGACCGGCACCAGCGCCGCATGCCAGTCGTGCGCATGCACGACCGCGGGGGCCCAGTCGGGGTCCAGGCCGCCGGCCGCGAGCTGCGCGCCGGTCCAGCCGAGCAGCCCGAAGCGCTGCAGCGTGTCCGCCCACTCCTGCCCGTCGGGTCCGAGGTAGGGGTTGCCGGGGCGGTCGTAGAGCCAGGGCGCGTCGATCAGGTAGGTCGGCACGTCGGAGCCGGGCAGCGTACCGCGCAGCAGCGCCACGCGGGCCGCGCCGAACGCCGCGCCGATCCGCGCCACTTCGGTGGCGCCGGCGAGCGCCTGGCGCAGCGCCGGGTAGGCGGGCAGCAGCAGGCGCGCGTCGAGCCCGGCCGCGCGCTGTGCCGCGGGGAGCGCTGCGACCACGTCTGCGAGCCCGCCGGTCTTGACCAGCGGGAACCATTCCGCGGCCACGTGCAGCACGCGCAGCGGCGCGGGACGGCCCGCGCCCTTCCGGACCCTGGCCATCAGGAGAGCCGCGCGAGCATGTCCCGAGTGATCAGCGTGACGCCGCGCTCGGTGCGGTTGAAGCGGGCCGCATCGGCCGCCGGATCCTCGCCGACCACCAGCCCGTCCGGGATCTCGCAGCCGCGGTCGACGATGCACTTGGTCAGCCGCGCGCCGCGCCCGACCACGACCTCGGGCAGCAGCACCGACCACTCGACCTTCGAGAACGAGTGGACGCGGCAGCTCGAGAACAGCAGCGATCGGTTGAGTGAGCCGGAGATGATGCAGCCGCCCGAGACCATCGACTCGGTCGCCATGCCGCGGCGATCGCCCATGTTGTGGACGAACTTGGCCGGCGGCAGCTGCTCCTGGTAGGTCCAGATCGGCCA
Organism: Burkholderiales bacterium; assembly: GCA_027489195.1. Taxonomy (GTDB): domain Bacteria; phylum Pseudomonadota; class Gammaproteobacteria; order Burkholderiales; family Burkholderiaceae_E; genus UBA4615. Next base: position 7,317 of record JAIYAG010000017.1, read on the forward strand.
GTCGCGGTCGTAGAGGTTGAGCTGCGGATCGGTCGCGGTGAGGTCGATGTTCGCTTCCCAGTACGCGTCGAGCGTGCCGACGTCGCGCCAGTAGGCGCCCTTGCCCGGCTCGCCGACACAGCTGCGCGAGAACGGATGCGCGATCGCGCGCCCGCCCGCGACCATCGCCGGGATCACGTCGCGGCCGAAGTCGTGGTGGGTGAGCTCGCCGCTCATGAACTTGGGCAGCTCGTCGTAGAGGAACTCGGCGTCGAACAGGTAGATGCCCATGCTCGCGAGCGCGGTGTCCGGGCGGCCCGGCATCGGCTCGGGGTTCGCCGGCTTCTCGGCGAACTCGAGGATGCGGTCGTTCTCGTCGACCTTCATCACGCCGAAGGCGCTCGCGTCGGCGAGCGGCACCTCGAAGCAGCCGACCGTGCAGGGCACGCCGCGCTCGACGTGCTCGGCGAGCATCATCGAGTAGTCCATCTTGTAGATGTGATCGGCGGCCAGGATCAGCAGGTACTCGGGCCGGTGGTGCCGGATGATGTCGAGGTTCTGGTAGACCGCGTCGGCGGTGCCCCGGTACCAGGACACGTCGTCGAGCCGCTGCTGCGCCGGCAGCAGGTCGACGAACTCGTTGAGCTCGTTGCGCATGAAGCCCCAGCCGCGCTGGATGTGTCGCAGCAGGCTGTGCGACTTGTACTGCGTCATCACCGCCATTCGCCGGATGCCCGAGTTCAGGCAGTTCGACATCGCGAAGTCGACGATCCGGAACTTGCCGCCGAAATAGACCGCAGGCTTGGAGCGGACGTCGGTGAGCTGCTGCAGGCGGCTGCCGCGGCCGCCCGCGAGCACGAGCGCCATGGCACGCCGGGGCAGCTGCAGGCGCGCGAGCGCGTTCTCGGTCATCGGGGAGGCTCCCGGGGGAAGGTCGCGGTGGGGAATGGGCCAGTGTACGGAAAAGCCCGTCATGGCGCGCGCCCGGATCGACCTGCGGCCTGCGACTCCGGCACCGTGGCAGGCATGGGGCGTGCCCGACGGGCACCTCGGACCCGTCGTTCCCGACGGACGGCGGCCCGACCCCTTCCGACGCAGTGCGGTTGCGAGACGACGCCGGCCGGCTCCGTCGCGTCGCGCGTACCGGGTCGAAGTGTCCGCTCGTCGCGCCGGCGTTGTCGCCCCGGTGACCGTCTCCGACCCTTTCAGGGCGGGGCCGCCGGACGCGGCGCCCCGAGACGGCGTCTCCACGCCCGGTCGCCACACCCCGGATCCATGTCCCCAGACACGCCCGCCCTCGACACGCAGCAGCCACGCGCCCCGGCACGGACGGACTCGCCGCGCGCGGTGGCCGTCCTGGTGGCTGCGTTCACGGCGGGCTGCAATGCCGATCCCGCGATCCGCGCCGGGCTGATCGCGGTGCCCGACCGCCACCGCGGCGGGCTCAGGGCGCTGGCGACCTGGCCTGCCGGCTCCGATGCGCCCGCGGTCGCCCACGGCGCCTGCGCCGGCGTGCTGGACGACGGGCGTCCGGTCTTCGAAGCGCCCAAGGCGGCGGCGGGCGGCGCGAACCTGCTGGCGGTACCGCTCGCCGACGAAGGGCGGACCATCGGCGCCGTGGCGCTGCTCGTCGACGGCAAGGCGTCCGACGTCGAGCGCGCCGTCGGTGCCTGGCGCAGGCGGCTCGACGCCGCGCTGGACGCGGCGGTGACCGCGGCCGCGAGCGCCGGGGAGGCCGCGGGCGATCACGCGGGCGATCCGCCGGGCGATCAGACGTCCGACGTCGCCGCCGGTCATGCCACGGATCACGCCGCCGACGGCGCGCCCGGGCGGCCCGGGTCCGGCGCGGTCGGGCCGCCGGCCGACGACGCGTCGCCCCGCGCCGCGGGCGAGCTCGCCCGCATCGTCGAGTGCCAGGCCGCGCTGGCCGAGGCCGAGCGGCTCGGCGATGCGATCGGCGCGCTGCTCGCGACCCTCGCCCGGCAGCACGGCTGCTCGCGCGTCGCGTTCGGCTGGGCGGCGGCGAGCGGGGTGCGGGTGCAGGCGCTGTCGGACGGCGTGGGCGTGCGGCCCTCGCACGACGTGGTCGCGCCGATCGCGACCGCAATGGACGAGGCGATCGATCAGCAGGGCGCCGTCGCCTGGCCGGCGCCGCCGGTCGGCGACGCGCCGGTGAACGTCGCGCAGGCGCAGCTCGCGCGCCTGTCGCAGGTGGGGGCGGTCTGTTCGGTGCCGCTGATCGTGCGCGGCCGGGCGCTGGGCGCGATCTCGCTGGAGCGGGCATCGCCCGCCTTCGATGCCGACGAGCTGGCCGGCCTGCAGCGGCTGGCGGCGCTGCTCGCCCCGGTCGTCGCGATGCATCGGCGCATCGATCGGCCGGTGGCCGCCTTCGGCGAACGGCTGCTCGAGCGGCGTGCCCGGGCCGGATGGATCGCGGCGGCGGTGCTGGTGGTGCTGATGCTCGCCTCGCTGGTGCCGGTGCCCGACCGTGTCGGCGGCGCGGCGCGCGTGGAGGGCGCGATGCAGCGCCTGCTCACCGCGCCGGTCGACGGCTGGCTGCTGCGCGTGCACGTGCGACCGGGCGACGCGGTGAGCGAGGGCCAGGTGCTCGTCGAGCTCGACGACCGCGAGCTCTCGCAGGAGCGCCTGCGCTGGTCGACCGAGGCCGAGCAGGCCGGCCGCCAGGCGACCGAGGCGCTCGCGCGCGAGGACCGCGCGCAGTACGCGGTCCATGCCGCGCGCGCCGTGCAGGCGCGCGCCCAGCTCTCGATGGTCGACACGCAGCTCGCGCGGCAGCGGGTGGCCGCCCCGTTCGACGGACTGGTGCTGAGCGGCGACCTCACGCAGTCGCTCGGCGCGCCGGTCAAGGCGGGCGACACGCTGCTGTCGGTGGCGCCCGCGGGCCGCCATCGGGTGATCGTCGACGTCGACGAGCGCGACGTCGCGCGGGTCGCTCAGGACGCCGAGGGCGTGCTCGCACTCGGCGCGCACGCCGGCGGCGTGGTGCCGATCCGGGTCGTCCGGATCTCGCCGGCCGCGGTCGCGCGCGACGGCCGCACGGTCTTCGAGATCGAGGCGGCACCCGCGGCCGGCGCCGAGCTGCGCCCGGGCTACGAGGGCGTCGCCAAGTTCGAGGCCGGCAGCCGCCGGCTCGGGCAGGTCCTCTTCGAGCGGCCGTGGCGCGCGCTCGCCGACCGGATCTGGGCGCTCGGATGGTGAGCGACGACGCGCTCTACTCGCCCGACTGGTTCAGGGTGTCGAAGCTGGTGCTGCGCCTGAAGCCCACGGTGCGCATCGGTCGGCAGCAGGTGCGCGGCGAGGTCTGGTACGTCTATCGCGACGAGGCCTTCGGCCGGCAGATGCGGCTGAACCTGCCCGCCCACCGCTTCGCCGGCCGCCTCGACGGTCGACAGTCGGTCGAGTCGCTGTGGAACCGGCTCTTCGCGGAGGCCGGCGACGCCGTGCCCTCGCAGCACGAGATCGTCGACCTCGTGCAGCAGCTCGCCGACGCGGGGCTGGTCGCGCTCGACCAGGGCGCCGACCTGTCGCGCCTGTCGCGGCGCGAGGCCGAGCGCCGCCGCAGCGGTCTGCTGACCGCGGTCAACCCGCTGTCGTTCAAGGTGCCGCTGCTCGACCCGGGGCCGCTGCTCGAGCGCACCTGGCGGATCGCTGCGCCCCTGTACACCGGGCGCGCGCTGCTCGTCTGCGTCGCGGTGCTGGCATTCGCCGGCCTGGTCGCGCTCGAGCAGGCCGAGGCGCTCGTCGACTATGCCGCCGGGCACGTGCCCACGCCGGGCTTCGCGTTCGCGGTGTGGCTGATGTATCCGCTGCTCAAGGCCGTCCACGAGCTGGCGCATGCCTGGGCGGTGCGGACCTGGGGCGGCCGGGTGCGCGAGGTCGGCGTGACGGTGATGATGGGCATGCCGGTGCCCTACGTCGACGCCTCCGCCGCCGCGCTGTTCGCCTCGCGCCGGCAGCGCATCGCGGTCAGCCTGGCGGGGATCGTGGCCGAGCTGCTGGTCGCCGCGGCGGCGCTGTGGCTGTGGCTGTCGGTCGCCGACGGCGCGGTGCGCACGGCGGCCTTCGCCGCGATGACGATCGGCGCGGTCTCCACCGTGTTCGTCAACGGCAATCCGCTGATGCGCTTCGACGCCTACTTCGCGCTGTCCGACGCGCTCGGCCTGCCCAATCTCGCCGAGCGCTCGCGCGCGGCCTGGATCGCGCTCGCCCGCCGCGTGGTCGCGGGCGAGCGTGACGCACCGCTGCCCGGCGGCGGACGCGAGCGGGCCTGGCTGCTCGGCTGGGGCCTCGCGTCCTGGGTCTACCGCGTGCTGGTGTTCGCCTGGCTGGCGAGCTGGGTGGCGCCGTACTCGCGGCCCGCCGCGCTCGCGCTGCTCGTCTGGGGCGGGTGGCTGGTGGTCGGTCGGGCCGCGTGGAGCGCGGCCGGCTATGCCCGGCGGGCCCGCTGGCGGGCGGCGCGGCCGATGCGCGCGCTCGTCGGCATCGCGGTCGCGCGCGCGGCGGC
>JAIYAG010000511.1 GCA_027489195.1 Burkholderiales bacterium
ATCGGCACCTTGCTGCCGTAGTACTCGACATGAACCTGATCCAGCAGGCCGGCATGCGCGCGGCCGGTCCGGACCTTGGCGAGGTTCGACTTCAGGGATTCGATCGACCTCAGCATCTTCTGCTCGGTCGACGTGCGGATCTCGGGGATGGTGGTGGCCATGACGGTCTCCGGGTTCAGACGTGCACCAGCGTGCCCTCGTCCTCGCCGAGCAGCATCCGGCGCAGGGCACCTTCCTTGAAGATCGAGAACACCTTGATCGGCAGCTTCTGGTCGCGGCACAGGGCGAACGCGGTGGCGTCCATCACCTTGAGGTCGCGGCCGATCACCTCGTCGAAGCTGATCGTGCGATAGCGGGTCGCCGTCGGGTCCTTCATCGGATCGGCACTGTACACCCCGTCCACCTTGGTCGCCTTGAGCACGATCTGGGCGCCGATCTCGGCGCCGCGCAGGGCGGCCGCGGTGTCGGTGGTGAAGAACGGATTGCCGGTCCCGGCGGCGAAGATCACGACGCGACCTTCCTCGAGATAGCGCAGCGCCTTCGGCCGGATGTACGGCTCGACGACCTGCTCGATCTTGAGCGCGGACATGGTACGCGCGGCGACGCCCGCGCCGCGCAGCGCATCCTGCAGCGCCAGCGCGTTCATCACGGTCGCGAGCATGCCCATGTAGTCGGCGGTCGCGCGATCCATGCCCGCGGCCCCCCCGGCCACGCCGCGGAAGATGTTGCCGCCGCCGATCACGATGGCCAGCTCGACCCCCATGGCGACCGCACCCGAGACCTGCCTGCCCATCCCCTCGATCGTCCCGCGGTTGATGCCGTAGGAGTCCTCGCCCATCAGGGCTTCGCCGGACAGCTTGAGCAGCACGCGGCGGTAGTGGGGAGCGGTCGGGGCGGTGTCGGTCATCGGACGGAGGCTCACGGTCGGGATGGCGGGCAGGGCCGCCGGTGCTGCGGAACGGACCGGCGCCCAGCGGACCCCGGCCGGATCGGGGCCCGGCGCCCGGACGCGGCCCGCGCCGCCTCCGGACCGGGCCCTGTGGATCAGCGGGCCGCTGCGGCAGCCGCCTGCGCGGCCACCTCGGCCGCGAAGTCGGACTGCTTCTTCTCGATGCCCTCGCCCACGACGTACAGCACGAAGGCGTGGACCTTCGCACCGCGGGCCTTGAGCAGGGCCTCGACGGTCAGCTTGTCGTCCTTGACGAACGGCTGGCCGAGCAGCGTGACCTCCTTGAGGTACTTCTGCACCGTTCCCTCGACCATCTTGGCGACGATCTCGGCCGGCTTGCCCGACTCGGCCGCCTTCTGGGTGGCGATCGAGCGCTCCTTCTCGATCAGCTCGGCGGAGACGCCGGACTTGTCGAGCGCGACCGGCTTGGACGCCGCGATTTGCATCGCGAGGTCCTTGGCCAGCGCCTCGTCGCCGCCCTCGACGTCGACCAGCACGCCGATCCGCGAGCCGCCGTGCACGTAGCTGGCGACCTTGCCCTGCGCGGCGATGCGCACGAAGCGGCGGATCGTCATGTTCTCGCCGATCTTGCCGATCAGCGCCGTGCGGCGCGCCTCGACCGTCGCACCGTCCAGCGGCATCGCCGACAGCGCGGCGACGTCCGCGGGCGAACCCTCGGCGATCAGGGTCGCGATCGACTTGGCGAAGCCCTGGAAATCGTCGTTCTTCGCGACGAAGTCGGTCTCGCAGTTGATCTCGACCATCGACGCGATCTTGCCGTCGGCCGACAGGTACACCCCGACGATGCCCTCGGCGGTGACCCGCGAGGCGGCCTTGCCGGCCTTGTTGCCGAGCTTGACCCGGAGGATCTCCTCGGCCTTGCCCAGGTCGCCGCCCGCTTCGGTCAGCGCCTTCTTGCACTCCATCATCGGCGCGTCGGTCTTCTCGCGCAGCTCCTTCACCATGCCTGCGGTGATCTCAGCCATTCCTTGACTCCTCAGCTTGCTGTTTCCGCACGTCTGCTCAGGCCTGCTCGGCCTGCAGCTCGACGAACTCGTCGCCACCCTTGGCCGTTTCCTGCAGGGACGCCGAGCGGCCCGCGAGGATGGCGTCGGCGGCGCCTTCGGCGTACAGCTGGATCGCCTTGCCGGAGTCGTCGTTGCCCGGAATGATGTAGTCGATGCCGTCGGGCGAATGGTTGGTGTCGACCACGCCGACGACCGGCACGCCGAGCTTCACCGCCTCGGTGATGGCGATCTTGTGGTAGCCGACGTCGATGACGAACAGCGCGTCCGGCAGGCCGTTCATGTCCTTGATGCCGCCGATGGCCTTGCTCAGCTTCTCCATCTCGCGGGAGAACAGCAGCGCCTCTTTCTTCGACATGCGATCGAAGCTGCCGTCGGCCTGCATGGCTTCCATGTCGCGCAGGCGCTTGATGGAGGTCTTGACGGTCTTGAAGTTGGTCAGCATGCCGCCGAGCCAGCGCTCGTCGACGTAGGGCATGCCGGCGCGCTTGGCCTCCTGCGCGACGATCTCGCGGGCCTGGCGCTTCGTGCCGACGAACAGCACGGTGCCGCGGTTCGACGCGAGCTGCGTCATGTACTTCATGGCGTCCTGGTACATGACCAGGGTCTTTTCCAGATTGACGATGTGGATCTTGTTGCGATGGCCGTAGATGTACGGGGCCATCTTGGGATTCCAGAATCGGGTCTGGTGACCGAAATGGACACCGGCTTCCAGCATCTGACGCATGGTCGTCATGAGTGCGCTCCTTCAGGGTTGCGCGAGGGTTGCTTTGTCCGCGGCCCGGGAGACCCCCGACACGGACGAACCGTGCACCCCAGGAGGCTCCAGACAGGACCTTGAGTCGTCCGCGGCGTCCCGCCATACTCCGTGAGGAAGTCGTGACGGGCTCGCCGCGAAGGCCGCGGTGGATTGGCTTGAACGGACCCGAAGCACCCGCCATCCGGAGAACTTCCGAGAAAGGACGGGCGCCTGAATCCAGGCAAGCCTATAATCATAGCCCGAACAACGAGTTACCGACAAGTTCGATGTCGATCGTCATCAAGACCGAGGCCGAGATCGCCGCGATGCGCCTGGCCGGGCGCCTGGCGTCCGAAGTGCTGGACTTCATCGCGCCGCACGTGAAGCCCGGCATCACCACGGGCCAGCTCGACGCGCTGTGCCACGACTACATGGTGAACGAGCAGAAGACGGTCCCGGCGCCGCTCAACTACGCCCCGCCGGGCTACCGACCCTTCCCCAAGTCGGTCTGCACCTCGGTCAACCACCAGGTGTGCCACGGCATCCCCGGCGACAAGGTGCTCAAGAACGGCGATGTGGTGAACATCGACGTGACCGTCATCAAGGACGGCTTCCACGGCGACACCAGCCGGATGTTCTTCGTCGGGGAGGCCTCGATCGCCGCCCGCCGGCTCTGCCAGGTCACCTACGAGTGCATGTGGCTCGGCATCGACCAGGTGCGGCCCGGGGCGACCCTCGGCGACATCGGGCAGGTGATCCAGCGGCACGCCGAATCGAGCGGCTTCTCGATCGTCCGCGAGTTCTGCGGCCACGGGATCGGTCGGCGCTTCCACGAGGAGCCGCAGGTCCTGCACTACGGCCGCGCCGGGACCGGCGAGCCGCTGGTCGCCGGCATGATCTTCACGATCGAGCCGATGGTGAACGCGGGTCGCCGCGAGGTCCGCGAGCTGGCCGACGGCTGGACCATCGTGACCAAGGACCACAGCCTCTCGGCGCAGTGGGAGCACACGGTGCTGGTCACCGAGACCGGGCACGAGGTGCTGACCACCTCGGTCGGCGCCCCCGCGCGCCCCGTGTTCCAGCCGGTGGCGGCCTGAGCCGCCCGCCTCGCGCCGCGATGCAGCGGGTCGACCCGCCGGCGGGCACGCCCGCCGATGTGCCGGCGATGCGGGCCGCGCTGCGTGCCCGCCGCGCCGAGCTGATCGACGCGTTCCGGGAGCGCGGCGATGTCCGCCGGCTGCTGCGCGGCATCGTCCGACTCACCGACGGCGTGCTGCTCGAGCTCTGGCGCGACGCCGGCCTGCAGCCGGACTGCGCGCTGGTCGCGGTCGGCGGCTACGGACGCGGCGAGCTGATGCCGCACTCCGACGTCGACCTGCTGCTGCTCGTGCCGGCCGGCGAGGATCCGACCCGGGCCGCGCGGCTCGAGCGCTTCATCGGCGCCTGCTGGGACGTCGGCCTGGAGATCGGGCACAGCGTGCGCACCGTCGAGCAGTGCCTGGTCGAGTCGGCCGGCGACATCACGGTGCAGACCAGCCTGCTCGAGCGTCGCTGGCTGACCGGCCGGCGCGGCCTGTACACCCGGCTCGGCGAGTTCCTCGACGAGGCGCTCGACGGCCGGGCGTTCTTCCACGCCAAGCTCTTCGAGCTGCGCCAGCGGCACGTGAAGTTCGAGGACACCCCCTACAGCCTGGAGCCGAACGTCAAGGAAAGCCCGGGCGGGCTGCGCGACCTGCAGTCGATCCTGTGGATCGCGCGGGCGGCGCGCCTGGGCACCGGCTGGCGACAGCTCGCCGCGCGCGGGCTCGCGACCCGGGCCGAAGCGGTGCTGCTGGCCGGGCAGGAACGCAAGCTGAAGGTGATCCGCGCCTGGCTGCACGTGGTGGCGGGTCGCCGCGAGGACCGGCTGGTGTTCGACCTGCAGGCGCAGGTGGCGCGCGCGATGGGCTTCGACACCGAGGACGCGCGCCTGGCCAGCGAGCAGCTGATGCAGCGCTACTACTGGACGGCGAAGTCGGTGACCCAGCTGTCGACCCTGCTGATCCAGAACCTGGAGGCCGAGCTCTTCCCCGAGAACGCGGGCCAGCCCGAGCCGATCGACGCGGAGTTCCGCAACGTGCGCGGCCTGCTCGAGGCCGTCGACACCGACGTGTTCGAACGTGATCCGAAGGCGATCCTGCGGGCCTTCCTCACGATGGAGCGCCATCCCGAGCTGGGCGGCATCGGGGCCCCCACGCTCAGGGCGATCTGGCGGGCCCGCGCGCGCATCGACGGCGCGTTCCGCCGCGACCCGGCCAACCGCGCGGCCTTCCTGGCGCTGCTGCAGTCGCCGCGCGGCGTCACCCGGGCGCTGCGGCGGATGAACCAGTGGTCGGTGCTCGGGCGGTACCTGCCCGCGTTCCGCAGGATCGTCGGGCGCATGCAGCACGACCTGTTCCATGTCTACACCGTGGATCAGCACATCCTGATGGTCGTGCGCAACCTGCGCCGGTTCTCGATGGCCGAGCATGCGCACGAGTACCCGTTCTGCAGCCAGCTCGCGGCGGATTTCGACCGGGTCTGGCTGCTGTACGTCGCCGCCCTCTTCCACGACATCGCCAAGGGTCGGGGCGGCGACCACTCGACGCTCGGCAAGCAGGACGCGCGGCGGTTCTGTCGCGAGCACGGGCTGAGCGACGAGGATCGCGAGCTGGTCACGTTCCTCGTCGAGCACCACCTGACGATGTCCTCGGTGGCGCAGAAGCAGGACCTGAGCGATCCCGAGGTGGTCGCGCGCTTC
>JAIYAG010000592.1 GCA_027489195.1 Burkholderiales bacterium
AGCCGGATCACCGCGCCGTCGATCGCGGCGAACGCATAGTCGGCACCGGTGTCGTCCAGCGTCAGGAACTGCCAGTTGAAGTTCAGGCGGTCGCCTGCCGAGACGCTCAGGAGGCGGGTGACGCCGGAGCCTTCGTACGCGCTCACGACCGGGGGGTTCGGGTCGAGCGCGCCAGGGGCCAGCCCGAAGGACTGCTCGAGGGACAGGCCGGCGGCCAACGGCTCGACCCCGGTCATGTTCGTCCCGCCCGCCGCGAAGGGCAGGTCGTCTTCGAAGGCGGCGGCGGCCGTCGTGGCGAGGACGCCGCCGGAGGCGTAGTACGTCAGAGCCGGTGCATACCACGCATTGGAGGGATTCTGCGACGCCGGGCGGCCGGCGTCGCCGATGAAGGTCCAGCCCGATGCAGGACCGAAGTCGAGCGCGGTCTGTGCGCCTGCGCTGGGGGCTGCGGTCCCGAGCGCGAGCGTGGCCGCGACGGCGGCGAAGGCGTGGGCGAGGGAGAAACGGGCAGTCATCGGTCGTCTCACTGGAGGACGTAGTCGCGGGCCGGCACGATCTGCGCGGGCGAGACGTTGCGCAGCAGCACCAGCGGACGTGCCACGGCCGGCCCGGCGGTGCCGTCCGCATCGATCGACAGCAGCGTGCCGTTGGCGACCGCATTCAGGCGGATCACGCCCGACTGGACCGCGTCGGTCGGCGTGCCCGCGATCGACGCGAGCAGCGCCGACAGGTCGATGCGATCGACGCCCGGCGCGAAGTCCATGATCGTGTCCTGGCCGTCGCGAAGGCTGCCGTAGACGAACACGTCGCGTCCGTCGCCGCCAGTGATCGTGTCGGCGCCGGGGCCGCCCTCGATCCGGTCGTCGCCCGGGGTGCCGGTGATCGTGTCGCGCCCGCCCGTGCCGTCGATCTCGCGGACCAGCGACAGACCGACGACGACCGGGTCATGGTCGGACGACCGGTACGGCGTCGCCGAGTACAGGCCCGTGACCTGCGAGCTCGACTTGAACTCGACGTTGTAGTCGAGGACCGACGGCTCGTCGGTGTTGATGGGCCAGTGCACCGCGCCGACGACCGCGCTCGAGGCGGACGGCGTGCCGAGCGCGTAGTCGAGCGTGCCGAGCAGGCCGTCGAAGGTGTAGCTGTAGGCCTGCGGCTCGAAGCGCAGCGCGAGGTTCTCGAAGCCGCCGTCCTCGAGCTCGACGATCGGATCCTCCTTCGCGTAGCTGTTCAGGTCGCCGACCACCAGCACCCTGTCGGTGCCGAAGGCGGTCTGCACCGACTGCGAGACGAACTGCTTGAGCCGGCGCGCCTGCAGCACACGGCGGTCGTTCCAGCAGCCCTGCCCGTCGCCCAGGTCCGCGTCGACGCCGCTCGCGCCGGAGCAGCTCTTGGACTTCAGGTGGTTGACCACCAGCGCGAAGCGCTCGCCGTTCGGCAGCGCGAAGCCCTGCGCGAGCGTCGGACGATTGTTGATCGGGTCGGTATCCGAGATCGCCGCGCCGATGGGGCTCACGCGCGCCGGCTTGTGGATCATCGCGACCTGGATCGCGTCGGTGCCCATGTTCGCGGGCAGCGCGGTCGCCGCGTAGGTCGTCGAGCCGATCGCGGCGTTGAGCGCCGCCACCAGCTGGTTGACCGCGACCTGGCCGTTGCGCTGGATCTCCATCAGCCCGACGACGTCGGCATCGATCGCCCTGAGCGCGGCGACGATCTTGTCGCGCTGGCGGACCAGCTCGGCGGCGGTGTCGGCGCCGCGGCAGTCGTCGCGGGTCAGCGACGGCAGGCACTGCGCACCCGACTGGTCGATCGTGCTGAAGTAGTTCAGCACGTTGAAGGCCGCGACCTTCACGTTGCCGCCGACCGCCGGGGGCGTGGCGGTACGCGGGTTGGCTCGGACGAAGACTGGCGCGACGGTCGGGTTGATCTTGTAGTCGCGCGGGCCCGCGGAGTCGGAGGTGACCAGCCCGTGGTCGATCACGCCGGTGAGGTTCGTGACCGTGTCGCCGGCACGCATCGTGCCGTCAGCCGCCAGGTAGGGCACCGGGTCCGGGTTCTGGCTGCTCGAGCCGTCGTCGAGGACGATGGCGCGCCGTGCGCTCTCGCCGGCGAGTGCGATGGCGCCCGCCGTGCCCGCGCGGTGCAGCTGCGTCGGCTGGAAGAGCCGGCCGTCCGAGCTCAGCGTCGCCTGGCCGTAGCGACCGAGGAAGTAGTTCTGCGCGACCGTCATCGTCGAGACGATCCGCACCAGCATCCCTTCGTAACGCTCGAGCTCGCCTTCGAACGACTCGGGCAGCGCGATGTCGACCGGAGCGATCGCGACGCCCGAAGACAGCACGACGATCCCGGTCGGGCCGGTCAGCTCGGTCAGCGTGTTGAACTCGGTCACCGTGCCCGTCAGGCGGAGCTGGTTGCCGACCACCGCCTGCGACGGCACCGAGGCGCCGCTGAACACGAACAGGCCTTCGGAGGTCGCAGGGTCCGCGTCGGGCGTGGGGTCCTGGATGAAGAAGCCGCTGTTCGTCACGAGCGTGACGACCCCCTCGGTCGTCACCGTCTGGCCGGTGAGCGGCGAGGCCGCGCCCGCGCCCTGGATCGCATGGATGCGCGTCACCGAGCCGCCGTTGACCGTCACCGCGACCGTGCACGACGCGGTCTGCGACGCATCGTTGCCGAAGGTCACGCCGAAGGCGTAGGTGCCGGCCGCGAGGGACGGCGGCAGGTCGAGCGACACGCTCAGCGAACCGCCCACCGTGGTCGAGGGGACCAGGGACGACAGCGAGAACGAGGGCGACGGGTTGGTCGCGACCGCCGTGGTGACGACGCTGTCGGCATCGGTGGCCGACAGCAGGAGGCTCGAGGCCGTGCCCGAAGCGATCGACACCGCCGGGCAGCTCGGCACGATCGGTGCATTCGCGAAGGTGCACGACGACAGCGCGGTCGCGGTGTTGCGCGGCGTCGGCGTCACCGCCTGGAAGTCCGTCTGGTTGTTGTCGGCGTCGACGCACGACGACACGCGGCGCACCGCGAGCGCGCCGGACGGCGCGGGGGCCGCGGCGCCCTCCGCGTTGTTCGCCGTCGTGCCGTAACTGACCCGGTCGATCACCGACGCCAGCTGGACCGGCGTGCACGCGGCGCTGCCGCAGCCGAGCGCCGCCGTGCCGTCGACGAGCGCGACCTTGCCGGCCGTGCCGGACAGGTCGGTGCTGCCGGTATGGTCGGCCGCGGGCAGCGCGGCCGCGCCGGTCTGCGTCCCGGAGAACAGCCGGACCAGGAAGTACTGGCCCGGCTCCACCGTCGCCGACGGCAGCGTGACGATCAGCGACGCCGTCGAACCGTAGTTGCCGGTCGCCGAGCCGTACTGGAGCGACTTGCCCGACAGCGAGACCGCCGAACTGCCGCCGTTGAACAGCTCGACGAAGTCGTTGCGGTAGACCGCGCCCGAATTGCTGCTGCCGCCGTAGACCTGACTGATCACCAGCCCGGAGGTCGACGCATGGCCGGACAGCGCATGCGCGAGCAGCACGCAGGCGGCGATGACCCGCAGGCCGGAGAAGATCAGGTACTTGACGAACGACCGAGCCACGGTTGCACTCCTCGATTCCGCGACGACAGCAGCGGAGCGACGCGGGTCAGCGCGCGTTGCGGCGACGGCGCGCGATCAGGCCGGCGAGACCGAAGCCGGCAACCATCATCGCGAGCTCGGACGGCTCGGGGATCGGCTGGACGCTGAAGCCGGTGGTGTCGGGGATCCGGGTGGTGTAGACGCCGTTGGTCGTGTCCACGAACCAGTTCGTGGTGTCGGCCACCAGCGGCTGGTAGGCCCCGAAGGTCTGCAGCCCGCTGCGAACGCCGGTGTACTCGCCGAAATCGGCGCTGGCCCGGAGGGCGGTCGCGGTGGTCCCGCTCGTCAGCCCCGTGCCCGCGAGCGTGCCCTCGGCGACGGCGTTGAAGTTGCCGTTGTTCGTCACCGCGGTGATGAAGGTGGTCGGCGCGGTCGCCGAGGTCCCGAGGTAGGCGTACAGCGTGTCCGCGGTCGCGCTGAGGCCGAGGTTGGCCGTGTTGACGGCCGTGAACGTCCCGATCGACGCTGCCCGGGCCGCGACGTCGGTCGCGCTGAACCGGATCACGGTCCCGGCGTTGATCACCGACGCACCGCTGACCCACTGGAAGGCCGATTCGCCGGTGTTGAAGGCACCGCCCGAACCGATGGCCGAGCCGTTCCACTCGTTGTCGTTGAAGAAGACCGTGGTGTTCGCGGGGAGGTTGGCCAGCGCCACCATCGTCCAGCCGTCCTCGTCGGTGTTGAAGGCGGTGAACATGAGATCGCCGGCCGACTGTGCATGGGCGGACGACACGGCTGCGAGCAGGCCGGCCGCGAGGAGGAACGGGCGGGAACGGGCGATCATCGTGGACATGACGGGCTCCAGGGGTACGGCGCGGGGGACGCTCGGCTGCGTGCTGCACCGGTCAGGTCAGGAACCTGTCCGATGCCCATGGCCTGAAGTGTCGGCACCTGCGATGAACCTCGGACGGCACACCGATTGAGCCGTTCGCACCCACCCGCCATGGAAAGTCGGACCATTCGGACGGGAGTGCCCCGTCCGGGCATCGCCCCGCCGCCGGGCTCAGCGCACCCGAAACCCGTAGATCGCCTGCGTGCAGCGCAGTCCCGCCAGCATGCCCACCGGACGGCCGTCGGCGAGGAAGACGCGCCGCGTGATCACGAGGCCGAGTCCGTCGAGGAAGTCCTCGAAGTCCTTGGGCGTCGACAGGTGCAGGTTCGGCGTGTCGTACCAGCGGTACGGCATCTCGCGCGAGATCGGCATGCGCCCGCGCAGGATCGACCAGGCGTGCGACCAGTGCCCGAAGTTCGGGAACGACACGATGCCCTCGGCGCCGAGCCGGCTCATCTCGCGCAGCACGCGCTCGGTCTGGTGGGTCGCCTGGATCGCCATCGACAGCACGACGACGTCGAAGCGGCAGCCCGAGAAGATGTCGAGGCCGGCCTCGATGTCCTGCTGGATCACGTCGACGCCGCGCCGCGCGCAGGCGAGCACCTGCGCGTCGTCGATCTCGGCGCCGTAGCCGGTGCAGCGCTTGGCGCGCTGCAGGTGGTCGAGCAGCGCACCGTCGCCGCAGCCCAGGTCGAGCACGTGCGTGCCCGGCGCGATCCAGCCGGCGATCAGCGCGAGGTCGGGCCGCAGGCCGTTGGCGTCGGGGCGCTGCGAGGCGGTCACGGGCGGCAGGCCGTTCACCGTGCCGGACGGGGGGGCGTATGCGCTCATGCCGCGAGCGCTCCAGTGGCGCGGGCGGGCGTGCCGACGCGCGCGGGCGCGCCCGGCAGCGCCGCCGCGATCCGGTCGAAGTACGCGCGCACCAGACCGTGGTAGCGCGCATCGTCGAGGAGGAACGCGTCGTGGCCGTGCGGCGCGTCGATCTCGGCATAGGTCACGCGCCGCCGGTTGGCGAGCAGCGCGGCGACGATCTCTCGGCTGCGCTCGGGCGCGAAGCGCCAGTCGGTGGTGAACGACGCGACCAGGAAGTCGCAGCGCGCGGGCGCCATCGCCACGGCGAGGTCGCCGCCGTGCGCGCTCGCCGGGTCGAAGTAGTCGAGCGCGCGCGTGATCAGCAGGTAGGTGTTCGCGTCGAAGTACTTCGAGAACTTCTCGCCCTGGTAGCGCAGGTAGG
>JAIYAG010000385.1 GCA_027489195.1 Burkholderiales bacterium
CAGGTCGGCGAGCGGACGCTGGTCTACGACACCGGGCCCGGCGGCGGTTCGCCGTCCGATGCCGGCGTGCGGGTGATCCTGCCGTGGTTGCGAGCGATGGGGGTCCGGCGGCCGGACGCGCTGGTGGTCTCGCACCTGGACGACGACCATTCGGGCGGTGCGCTGTCGCTGCTGCGGGCCATGCCGCCCGACTGGCTGGCGTCCTCGCTGCCGGACTCGCATCCGATCGTCGCAGCCGCCCCGCGTGCGCTGCGCTGCCGGCGGGGCGAAGGCTGGCGCTGGGGAGAGGCCGAGTTCGAATGGCTGCACCCGGCGGATCCGCCGGAGCGCGCGAGGGGCTCGCCGAGGAATGCGGTCAGCTGCCTGCTCCGTGTGCGCCATCCGGCCGGCACGCTGCTGCTGACGGGCGACATCGAGGCCGCGCAGGAGCGCCGGCTGCTCGAGGTCCATGGCGCGCAGGGCCTCGCCGCCGACGTGCTGTTGGTGCCGCACCATGGCAGCCTCACCTCGTCGACCGAGGCCTTCGTCGATGCGGTCTCGCCGCGCTGGGCGATCGTGCAGGCGGCCTATCGCAGCCGCTTCCGCCATCCCCACCCGAAGGTGGTCGAGCGCTACGAGCGTCGCGGCATCACGCTGCTGCGCAGCGACGCCGACGGCGCGGTCCAGCTGCGCCTGCGCGTCGGCGAGCCGCCGCGCATCGTGCGCAGCCGGCACGATCCGGCGCGCTACTGGCGGGTCGCGGTGCCGCCTTGACGGTGCCGCGAGGCCCGCCCGGCGTCACTGCGCGGTCCAGCCCCCGTCCATCGTCCAGGCCGCGCCGCGGACCTGTTCGGCGGCGGCCGAGCACAGGAAGGCGGCAAGCGCGCCGAGCTGCTCGGGCGTGACGAAGGCCTTCGAGGGCTGCTTCTCGCCGAGCAGCGCATCGATGGCCGCGGCCTGCGTCAGGCCGCGCTCGGCGGCCCGCGCATCGATCTGCTTCTGAACCAGCGGCGTGAGCACCCAGCCCGGGCAGATGGCGTTGCAGGTGATGCCGGTCAGCGCCGTCTCCAGCGCGACGACCTTCGTCAGGCCGACGATGCCGTGCTTGGCCGCGACATAGGCCGACTTCTCCGCCGAGGCGACCAGCCCGTGGGCCGACGCGATGTTGACGATGCGCCCCCAGTTGCGGGCCTTCATCGTCGGGAGCGCGAGCCGCGTGGTGTGGAAGGCGGCCGTGAGGTTCAGCGCGATCACCGCGTCCCAGCGTTCGGGCGGGAAGCTCTCCACCGGTGCGGTGTGCTGGATGCCGGCATTGTTGACCAGGATGTCCACGCCGCCGAGCGCCTCGCAGCGCTTCATCAGCGTCTCGATGTCCGCCGGCTTGGTGAGGTCGCCGCCCTCGAACGCGACGGCGACGCCGAACTCGGCGGCGAGCCCCGCGCGCAGTGCCTCGATCGCACCCGCGTCGCCGAAGCCGTTGAGGACGATGCCGCTGCCCTGTGCAGCGAGGGCCCGGGCGATGCCCAGGCCGATGCCGCTGGTGGAACCGGTGACGAGAGCCAACTTGCCTGCCAGCATGGGGAGGATCCTCTGGGGGATGTGGGAGAAGGGGGCTGCTACCATCGCGGATTCTATCGTCCGACCCGTGATCCGCAGCGCCACGCTGCGGCCGCGGCCCGCCGACCTACCGCCCGACTGCCCGATCCCATGCACCCCGCCGACGAGCCCGAGCTGCGATCCGTCACCTGCGCCCACCCCGGTGGCCTGCATCGGCTGGCCTACTGGCAGTGGGGCGAGGCCGACAATCCGAGCGTCGTCATGTGCGTTCACGGGCTGACGCGCAGCGGCCGCGATTTCGACGTGCTGGCGCGTCGGCTCGCAGCGAAGCACCGGGTCGTGTGCCCGGACATGATCGGCCGCGGCGCCTCGGACCGCGTCGCCGAACCGGCGCTCTACCAGGTGCCGCAATACGTCGCCGACTGCGTGACCCTCGTCGCGCGCCTCGACGTGCCGGCGGTGGCCTGGGTCGGCACCTCGATGGGCGGGCTCATCGGCATGGCGCTGGCCGCCTTCGACGGCGCACCGATCTCGCGGCTGCTGCTGAACGACGTGGGCCCGATGCTGTCGCTCGAGGGGCTCTCCCGCATCCGCGACTACGTGGGGGCGGATCCGGTGTTCGCATCCTTCGAGGAGGGCGAGGCCGCAGTCCGGCGGCTCGCCGCCGACTTCGGCCCGCTGACCGACGCGCAGTGGCGGGTGCTGACGCAGCACACCGTCGTGCAGCGCGACGGCGCCTGGCGGCTGCACTACGACCCGCGGATCGCCGAGCCGTTCCGCACGATGCCGCGCGAGGCGCCCGACCTGTGGCCGCTCTACGACCGCATCGCGTGTCCGACCTGGGTCGTGCGCGGCGCGCGCTCCGACCTGCTGTCCGACGCGGTGGCGGGCGAGATGACGCGGCGCGGACCGCGGGCCCATCGTGTGGACGTCGCCGGCGTCGGCCACGCGCCGACCTTCATTCCCGACGACCAGATCGAGATCGTCGAGGCGTTCCTCGAGGCCTGAGCGGCTCCGGAACCGAACCTTTCCCAACCGGGTCGCCCGATGCACGCGGGCGGCCCTCCACCTGCGAGTCCTCTCCATGAGCATCAAGCGCCTGCACGTCGGCCCCCGCATGTCCGAAGCCGTGGTCCACAACGGCACCGTCTACCTTGCCGGCCAGGTCGCCGAGGACCCGAGCCAGGACACGGCCGGTCAGACGAAGCAGATCCTCGACGCGATCGACCGCCTGCTCGCCGAGTGCGGCAGCGACAAGACCAAGATCCTGTCGGCCCAGATCTTCCTGGCGGACATCGCCGATTTCGCCGCGATGAACGCGATGTGGGACGCCTGGGTCCCCGCCGGGCACACGCCGGCCCGCGCGACCGTCGAGTCCAAGCTCGCCGCGCCGAAGTACCGCGTCGAGATCAAGGTCGTCGCCGCCGCCTGAGCGACCGCGTCCGTCGGGCCCCGTGTGGCCCGGCGGGCCGTGCTGCGGTCCCCGCAGTCGCCCGGCGGGACGACCCCGCGCCCGGAGCGCCTCAGCGCCAGCCGACTCGGTCGATGATCTTCGCCGCGGTGACCTGCGCGCGGCCCACCGAAGCGATCGGCAGCGTGTCGGCCTTGAAGTTGCCGAGCGCGCCCAGTACCGGATTGCTGGTCGGCGCCGTCGGCACGACCGGCCACTCGTTGTTGCCGTCGGCGAGATAGGCCTGCGCCGAATCGCTCGCGAGGTACTCGAGGAACTTCACCGCTGCCGCGCGGTTCGGCGCATTGCGCATCACGCCGCCGCCGGAGACGTTGACGTGCGTGCCCCAGCTCTGCTGGTTGGGCCAGATCATCCCGATCTTCGACACCGCGTCCTTGTCGGCGGCGGCATCGGATCGCATCATCCGCACGAGGTAGTAGGTGTTGGTGAGCGCGACCCCGCACTCGCCGGTGGCGACGGCCTTGATCTGGTCGGTGTCGCCGCCGCGCGGCGAGCGCGCGAAGTTCGTGACGACGCCCCGCGCCCAGGTCTCGGCCTTGGCTTCGCCGAGGTGCTCGGACATCGCGCCGATCAGCGACAGCATGTACGGATGCGTGCCCGAGCGCGTGCAGACCTTGCCCTTGAGGGCGGGGGCGGCGAGGTCTTCGTAGCTGCGGACCAGGTCGGGACTGACCGTTGCCTTGTTGTAGACGATGACGCGGGCCCGGGTCGAGAACGCGAACCATTCGGCGCCCTTGCCGTCATCCTTGCCGCGCAGGTGCGCCGGGATGCGCGTCTCCAGCGACGGCGAGCGCACGGGCTGGAACATCCCGTCGATCTGGGCGCGCCAGAGCCGGGCCGCATCGACCAGCAGCAGCACGTCGGCCGGCGTATTGGCACCCTCGCTGCGCAAGCGCTCGAGGAGCGCCTCGTCACCCGCCTCGATCCGGTTGATCCGGATCCCCGTGCGCTTGGTGAAGTCGCTGTAGAGGGCCTCGTCGGTCTGGTAGTGCCGGGCGGAGTACAGGTTCAGCACGGCATCGGCCGCGGCGGCGGGCAGGGCGCTCAGCGCGGCGGCGGCAGCGGTCGCTGCGATGAGGGCACGGCGGACGGGGTGCAGGGGCATGGGCGGAGCGAAGGGCGTTGGGATGGGGGCAGTCTATGGGCATCTCGTCACGAATGCAAATGCGACGGATTCGCATTCAAAGATTCGTGCGGAACGGTGCCGGACTCTGCCG
>JAIYAG010000480.1 GCA_027489195.1 Burkholderiales bacterium
ACCCCTGTCAGCCTGTGCCGCGCGGCCTCCGCCAGCACGCACACCTGCGGCGGGGCCGCGAACGACTGGAGCACTTCGGGGTTCCTGGTGATCTCCGACGGCAATGCGCTCGGCGTGATCGATGGCGACGACGAGGTGCTGCGCCGCTTCGGACCGGCCGATCGCGGCGTCGACGTCAGTGCCAGCCGTGGCTCGGGTGGGGCCGGGTTCGCCGCGGTGAGCTGGGGGGCGATGGGCGACCTGGTCGCGCGCCAGGCCGGCGCCGGCATGCCGCAGTTCCGCATCCGGCCCCGTGACGCCCGCGACACGAACCTCGATCGCCGCGTCTGCCTGTCGGCGAGCGGTCGCCCGAGGCTGGCGCAGAAGGACGACCCCTGTGATGGCAACTGAGCGTCGCCTCGCATCGCGCCGCCTCGTCGCCGGCATGAGCCTGATCGAGGTGCTGGTGTCCATGGTCATCAGCGCGATCGGCCTCATGGGCCTCATCGGGCTGCAGATCGGCTCGATGCGCAGCGGCAAGGCCGCGAACCTCCAGTCGGCCGCGAACCTGCTGGTCGGCGACCTGGCGGATCGGATGCGCGCCAACGCCGAGGGCAACCGTGCCCCGCTGACCTATGCGACGGGCGGCACCTGGAGCTCGGTCGCCGGCAGTGCGCCGGCCGCGGCCGACTGCGCCGCCCAGCCCCGCTGCACGCCGACCGAGCGGATCCGGGAGGATCTCGCCGCCTGGCGGCGCTCGATCGCCGCGGCGCTGCCCGAAGGCGGCGGCCTGGTGATCGGCACCGCCGACACCGGCTACGACGTGGTGATCGGCTGGCGCGAGGTCAGTGCGACGGTCGAGTCCGAACCCGTCAACGGGAACTGCCCGGCCGTGGTCTCCGCGCCGTCGAGCGTGCGCTGCCTCGTCGTGCGGGTGCGGCCATGACCGTGCCGGCCGCGTCCGTGTCCGCATCCGCATCCGCATCCGCGTCCGCGTCCGCGTCCGTGTCCGTGTCCGTGTCCGTGTCCGCCCGCGGCAGCCGCCGTGCCCAGCGCGGTCGCTCCGTGCTGGAGCTGATGGTCGCGGTCACGATCGGGATGACGATGACGCTCGCCCTGTTCGGCATCTACCTGAACGCGCGCACCAGTTCATCCGGCATCGACTCCGACGCGGCCGTCGCCGACTCGGGGCGGTATGCGCTGGCGGTGGTGGGCCGCGCGCTGCGCCAGGCCGGCTACCTGCGTCAGGCCCACCACGACGACAGCTGGGCGGTGATGCCGGACGCGACGTTCCGCTCGTTCGATGCCTGTCTCGGTGGCTTCCAGGATCCGTCCGCCGCGGTGCCGGTGTGCCGCGGCGTCGACGGGGATCCGGACGGCTTCCGGGTGTTCCACGCCGTCGACATCGCCGAGAAGGCGACCGGCCCCGCCTTCCGTTCGGTGGCCGCGGATCCTGCGCGCGGACGCGGCGTCGACTGCATGGGCGACGAGGTGGCCACGCCGGCGTCGCCCGAGACGGCGACCTTCGTCGTCGAGAACCGCTACTACGTCACCACGCATCCGAGCACGGGGCTGCGGGAGCTGTACTGCCGCGGGGGTGCGCAGGGCCGCGCGCAGCCGGTGGTGGAGGGCGTCGAGGACCTGGTGCTGCGCTTCGCGGTCGATTCGAGCACGGTGCGCAACATGTCGGCCGACACCCTGATGCGCGCCGACGAGGTGCCTGCAGCGGCCTGGAACTGGGCGGAGACGAACGGCGCCAACGCCTCGGTGCGCGCGCGACGCGTGCTGGCGGTGGAGGTCTGTCTCCTGGTGCGCGCGCCCCGGCCCGTGCCCGGTCTGGAGCGGACCTACGTCGACTGCCGCGGCGCGACCCGCACCGATCGCGACGGCATCCTCAGGCAGACCTTCCGCAGCACGATCGGCGCGCGCAACCATGTGAGCGGTTCATGAGCGGCGCGATGCGCAGCCGCGCCAGACAGCGCGGCGCCGTGATGATCATGTCGCTGGTGATGCTGGTGACGGTGACGCTGATCGCGATCTTCTCGGCGCAGGGTGCGCTGCTCGGCGAGCGGATGGCCGGCAACGAGCGCGACCGGATCATCGCGCTGCAGGCCGCCGAGGCGGCGCTGCGCGACGCCGACGATGCGTTGCCGCTGCTCGTCGGGGCGACCCCCGACTGCGAGACCCTCTTCTCCGCGAACTGTGCAAACGGCCTGTGCACGACCGGCGCCGCCGTGCCCGATGCCCCGGTCTGGACGGGGCGCGAGGAGCTGGGCATCCCCTACGGCAACGTCACCGGCAAGCAGGCGCTCCTCTTCAACGGCAAGAGCCCGCAGCGTCAGCCGCGCTTCCTCGTCGAGTGGATGGTGCGCGACGTCCAGATCAACGGCGTGCGCCCCGTCGACGGCGAGACCCGTCGCGGGCTGTTCCGCATCTATGCATGGGGCTACGGCCTGCGGCCCGGCACGCAGGTCCTGCTCGAATCGCTGATTTCGCATCCGAACAACTACTGCAGCGGACTGTGAGTGCCAACGAGATGAACCCGCACCGTCAAGGCTCCGTGTTCTCGCATCCGGCCCGACTCGCGGCGCTCGGCCTGGCCTGGTTCGCAGCGGCGCTCGGCGCCTTCGCGCTGCCCGCCGAGGCGCTCGCCCAGGGCGCGCCGTACCAGCTTCCGATGGTCGGCAAGAGCCGCGGCACGCCGATGCTGATGCTCAACATGTCGCGCGACCACCAGCTGTCGTACCGCGCCTACGTCGAGTACACCGACCTCGACGGCGACGGTGTGCTCGAGCGCACGTACAAGCATTCGGACAAGTTCGACTACTACGGCTACTTCGATCCGCGTCGCTGCTACACCTACAGCGACGGTCGCTTCAGGCCCGGCAACGTCACCGCCGACAAGTACTGCACGGGCGCGTGGTCCGGCAACTTCCTGAACTGGGCGACGATGACCCGCCTCGACGTGGTCCGCCGCATCCTCTACGGCGGGCTGCGCTCGACGGACGACGCGTCGCTGACGGTGCTGGAGCGGGCCTATCTGCCGACCGACGCGCACTCGTTCGCCAAGCACTATGCCGGCGCCGACATCGCCAAGCTCACGCCGTTCAACGTGCCGCAGCTGACGATGTGCAACACGACGCTCGGCCCCGGCTCGGGCGCCGAGTCGGCCTCGCACAAGAACCGCCAGCCGCCGCTGCTGCGGGTGGCCGCCGGCAACTACCAGCTCTGGAACAACAACGAGCGCTGGCAGTGCTACTGGTCCGAGGAGAAGTGGGCGAGCTGGACGGGCAATGCGGCCGACAAGCAGAACACCGGCCTGAACGCCGAGATCAGCAACCCGTCGCGCGCCACCCAGGGCTTGACGACCGGCGGAGCCGGGCCGGACTTCATCGTCCGGGTCGAGTCCTGCTCGGGCGCCACCGCGGCGGCGGGCTCGACCGAGCCCTGCACGGCGTATCCGTCGGGCAACCGCAAGCCGACCGGACTGCTGCACGACTTCGGCCAGGACAACAAGATGCTCATCGGCCTGATGACCGGGTCGTACGAGAAGAACATCTCGGGCGGGGTGCTGCGCGCGAACATCGGAAGCTTCCGGGACGAGGTGCATGCGGACACCGACGGCCGATTCAAGAGCGGCGCCAACGGCATCGTCCACAATCTCGACGCGCTCCGGATCTACGGCTACAACTACGGCGACGGCAGCTACATCAGCTACGACAACAACTGCACGTACCAGCTCATCGGCCTGACCGACGGGCGCTGCCGCAGCTGGGGCAACCCGATGTCGGAGATCTACATCGAGTCCCTGCGCTATCTGGCCGGCGCGAGCCCGACCTCCGCCTTCTCGACGAGCGGCGGCGCGGACGCGGAGCTCAACCTGAAGTCGCCGCCCTGGAAGGACCCGTTCGGACCGTTCAAGCGGAGCAACCCGGCCGCCGGCAGCGACAAGCTGCCCGGCGTGAACCAGTGCTCGCCGCTCCACGTGCTGAACTTCAATGCCTCGGTCTCGTCGTGGGACCGGAACAGCCCGGCCGACATCACCTCGATCGGCGCCTCCGGTACCGCCGCATCGTGGACCAAGCGGATCGGCGATGGCGAGGGGCTCGCCGGCAAGACGCTGCCGATCGGCAGCGCCGGCGGCACCAGCAACGGCCTGTGCACGCCCAAGCCGATCACCGACCTGGGCGTCGTGCACGGGCTGTGTCCCGAGGCGCCGACCCAGGAGGGGACCTTCCTGATGTCGGGTGCGGCCTACTGGGCCCGCAGCGATCGGATCCGCACCGACCTGAAGGACGTGCCCGACGACACCGCCACCTTGCGTCCGCTGCGGGTCAACACCCTCGGCGTGGCCCTCGCGACCAACACGCCGGTGATCCGCATCCCGGTGCCGGGCGCCCTCGGCCCCGGTGGCGAGGTCGGGGCGCCGCCGGGCACCTTCGTGACCCTGCAGCCCACCTACCTGCTCGACCTGGGCAGCCGCAAGGGCAATGGCACGCTCGTCGACTTCAGGGTCGTCTACCAGGACATCGCGCGCGGCTACGGCCGCTTCTACGTGAACTGGGAAGACAGCGAGCAGGGCGGCGACTACGACCAGGACTCGTCGGGCTACATCAAGTACTGGTTCAGCTCGGACCGCACGAAGCTCTACGTCGAGACGCTGGTCACCGGCTACTCGAGCGGCAACCCGCAGGGGTTCGGCTACATCATCAACGGCACCGCCACCGACGGTCCGCGTTTCCATTCCGGCGCCGCATCGTTCTCGTACACCCCGCCGCAGCGGATCGACGTCTACCGAGCCACCGCCAACTCCGGCGAGCTCGAGTCCACCCTGTCGGCCAGTCCCATCAACGGCGTGACCGGCAGCCGGATCAACGCCGATGGCGGATGCGTCGGATGCGTGTCGCTCAGCGGGTGGGACGGTGGCGGCGGCCTGCCGACGGTCTCCGTCTACACCGTCCGGGGCACCACCGGCGAAACCCTGCGCGACCCGATGTGGTACGCGGCGAAGTGGGGCGGCTTCAACGACCTGGACGGCGACGGCACGCCCTCGAGCTTCGCCGAGTGGGCCGCGCGCAACCGCCAGCGTCCGGAGTACCGGGGCCTGAGCGACGCCCAAGCCGCGAAGGTGGTGCCGCCTGACAACTTCTTCTTCGCCGCCAATCCGGGCGAACTGCCGTCGGCGCTGCGCGATGCGCTGTCGATCGTCTACGGCAGCGCTTCGCTGTCGGGCATGTCGGTCACCTCCAGGCTGCTGGTGCCGGACACGATGAGCCCCCAGACCCGCGCCTACACGGCCACGTTCACCGGCGACTGGACCGGGGACGTGCTCGCCTTCGGCTTCGGCGAGAACGGACTGCCGTCCGAGAAGGGCCTGTCGGCCCGGGCGCAGCTCGATTCGGTCTCCGCCGACAGCCGCGTGATCTTCACGCGCAGCGCCGGACGGGGCGTCAAGTTCGACTGGGCCTCGATCGACGACGACTTCCGCACCAGCCTGCGTCGGGACCCCACGAACAGCCAGCTCGGCGACGCGGCCGATGGGCAGGCGCGGCTCGCCTGGCTGCGTGGCGACAAGTCGAAGGAGGTGCAGAACGGCGGTCTGCTGCGGGACCGCACGTCCAAGCTCGCCGACATCGTCAATTCCACGCCGCTGCCGGTGGGCGCGCCGAGGATGCTGCAGCGGATCGGTGCGCCGCTGCCGGGCTACGCGGCCTTCCGCGAGCAGTTCCGCAACCGCATGCCGATGGTCTATGTCGGCTCCAACGGCGGCATGCTGCACGGTTTCGAGGCCGACACCATGAAGGAGCGCTTCGCCTTCGTCCCGAGGGCGCTGCGCGCCAAGCTGCCCGCGCTCACCGATCCGGGGTATGCCCACCAGTTCTACGTCGACGGCACGCCGTTCGCGGCCGACGTCCGTCTCGACGACACCTGGCGCACGGTGCTGTTCGGTTCGCTCGGCGCGGGCGGGCGCGGCGTGTACGCGCTCGACGTGACGCGCCCCGCGAACATCGGGTCGGGCTCCGCCGAGTCGGTCGTCATGTGGGAGTTCTCGAGCGACGACGACGCCGACTTCGGATACGTCGTCGGCCAGGCGAGCGAGCGGGCCGACTTCCAGCCCAACCAGGTGGTGAAGCTCGCCGACGGCAACTACTGGCTGGCGGTCGGCAACGGCGTGGCGAGCACCGGCGGCAAGGGCTACCTGTTCCTGCTGCGCGTGTCCGGTCCCGGCAGTTCGGGCTGGGTGGCGGGCACGAGCTACCTGAAGATCCAGGTCAGCGACGACACCGGCAACGGACTGGGCATGCCCTTCCTCGTCGACACCGACAACGACGGGACGGCCGACGTCGCCTATGCCGGCGACCTGCGCGGCAACCTGTGGAAGTTCGACCTGTCGTCCGCATCGACGTCCGAATGGAAGCCGGCGGCCGGCAAGGGGCGGCCGCTGTTCGTCGCGAGGTCGGCGTCGAACGTCGTCCAGCCGATCACCGCGGCGCCGGTCGCCGCCCGGCTCGACCCACGGATCGGCGGCACCTTCGTCGTGTTCGGCACCGGCAAGCTCTACGAGCACGCCGACCTGGAGAGCAGCACCGCACAGTCGGTCTACGGCATCTGGGACAACGGCGGTGCCACGACAGTCGCCAAGACCACGCTGGTCAAGCAGGACATCATCGCCGCCGATGGCGCCAGCGCCGACTACCGGGACCTCACCGCGCGGGACGTGTGCCTGTCGACCCAGCAGGCCGGCTGCCTGGGCTCGACCACGCTGAAGCGCGGCTGGTACATCGATCTGCCGTCCGGCGGTGCCAAGCCGTCGGAGCGCGTGGTGTTCAACCCGACGATCGACGCCGGCGCCGACCTGCTGGTGACCACGACCGTGCCGGGCGGCAGCGAGGGCTGCGGCGGCGACGGCACCACCTGGTACATGCGGATGGCGCTGATGAGCGGCGCATCGCTCAAGGCGCCGCTGTACGACACCAACGGCGACCGGCGCATCGACGCGTCCGACGCGACCGTCACCTCGGGCGCGAAGCGACCGGGCATCCGCAAGAGCGGCCGGCTGCTGCAGAAGTTCGTGAGCTGCACCGGTGCCAACTGCCCGCCGCCGAGCTGCTCGCTCGCCCAGGGCGATGCCACCGGCGCGGTCGGCACCGACGTCACCCGTTGCCCGCGCGTCGACACCGGTCGCCTGAACTGGCGCGAGATCGTCCGATGACACCGACAGGACTCCCCGACATGTCCGCTTCCCGCCCCGCTTCCCGCCCCGCTTCCCGCCCTCGGCCGCAGGCCGGCTTCACGCTGATCGAGATCGTCGTCGTCGTCACGATGCTCTCGATCCTCGCGGCGGTCGCGATTCCGACCTACCGGGATTCGATCGACCGCTCGCATCGGGCCGGGGCCCGGCAGGCGCTGATGTCGGCGGCGCAGTGGATGGAGCGGAACTACTCGTCCAACAACACCTACTGCGCGTCGGCGACCGACTGCAGCAGCGATCCGCTGCCCGAGTCGCTGAAGGCCGCGCCGCCGAGCGGCACCCGGGCCTACACCGTCACGGCCCGGACCGCCACGGCCGCGCAGTACCTGCTGACCGCGACGCCCACCACGACCGGTCCGATGCGCTCGGACACCCGCTGCAAGGCGCTGACCCTGGACCACCGCGGCGTGCAGGCGGTGACCGGCACCGAATCCGTCGAGGCCTGCTGGCGCAAGTGAGCGCAGGTCAGCGCGCCGTCATCCCGCCGTCCACCACCAGCTCCGTGCCGGTGACGAAGGCCGAGTCGTCGGAGGCGAGGAAGACGATGCCGCGCGCGACGTCCGCGGGCAGCCCCATCCGGCCGAGCGGATGCGCGCCGGCCATCATCCGGTCGATCTGCTCCGGCGGCACGCCGTTGGCGCGCATGCCCTCGGCCACGCCCTGGGCCATCTCGGTGTCGATGATCCCGGGATGGATGGAGTTCACCCGGATCCGGTAGCCGAGGTGCGCGGCCTCGATCGCGCAGGACTTCGAGAACAGGCGCACGCCGCCCTTGGTCAGGCAGTAGAGCGAGGCCATCTGCGAGCCCTTCAGGCCCGCGACCGAGGACAGGTTCACGATCGAGGCGAGCGGCAGCTCGCGGGGCCGGGACTTCATCGCGCGGAACGCGTGCTGGGTGCCGAGCACCACGCCCTTGAGGTTCACGTCGAACAGCCGGTCGATCGAGGCCGCATCGGCGTCCTCGGTGCGGCCGTGCAGGAAGAGGCCGGCGTTGTTGACCAGCACGTCGAGCCGGCCGTGCGCGGCGAGCGTCGCCTCGAGCACCGCGCCCCACTGCGCGTCGTCGGTGACGTCGTGGCGCAGGTAGCGGATGCGCCCGCCCGCCGCCTCGATGGCCGCGGCGAGGGCCTCGCCCGGCGCCGCCTTCAGGTCGGTGGCGATCACCTGCGCGCCGTTCTCGGCGAGCAGGCGGCAGGTGGCGGTGCCGATGCCGCCGGCGGCGCCGGTGACGATGGCGATCCGGTCGTCGACTCGATTCATGGTGTCTCCTCGTTGGGGAATGCCTCGGCAGCGGTTCAGGACCGCATTGCCGATGTGATGCGGGCCTCGATGGCAGCGGCGTCGAGGGTGCCCCGCAGGCCGATCGCAACCAGCCGGCCGGTCGCATCGCCATGGGCGGCGCGCGAACCGGCCGGTGCCGGGTGGATCCGGATGCGGGCACCGACGGCCTGCACCACCCGGCGCTCGCCGCCCAGGTCGTGCATCGCCCCCTTCGCCCGGATCAGGCCGAGCGCCGGATCGGCGAGCGCGGCGCCGAGCGCAGCGACGTCGATCGGCCCCCCGATCTCGAAGCTCGCGCTCTCGAACAACTGGGCGGCGGGGCGGCTGCGGCGCGCGCCGAGGTCGCCGGTGAAGAGGGCGGTGCCGTCTCGTACCGGCGCCCGGGCCGTCGCGTCGGCGTCGGCCAGACCGAGCACCACCTGCGACGGGATCTGTGCGTCGGTCGCCTCGATCCGCACCGCCCGCGGCGCGGCGCCGTCGAGCCAGGCGCGCAGCGCGTCGAGCGTGTCGGCGGGTACCAGGTCGATCTTGTTCAGCACGAGCAGGTCGGCCTCCTCGAGCTGGCGCAGCACGGTGTCGCCGACGTAGCGGTCGACCGCGCGCGCAC
>JAIYAG010000194.1 GCA_027489195.1 Burkholderiales bacterium
GCCAGATGCTGTGGCGGATGGCGGGTGCCGACGACCCGATGCGCGCGCACCGCATCGACAGCCGCGCGATCCAGTCGCGCGGGCGCTCGGCCGACGTGCGCGAGGGCGTCGGCGCGTTCCTCGAGAAGCGCCCGGCCGCCTTCCCCGATCGGGTCTCGGCGGACCTGCCGGACTTCTTTCCGTGGTGGGACGAGCTGCCGTTCGAATGAAGCGGGGGGTGCGTGCTACGCTCGCGCACCAGAAAGAGAAGGACGGGGGAGACACCCATGCGACGACGCATCGTCGGCGCCCTCGCGGCCGTGGCCGCGGCGCCCAGCCTGCTGCAGCCTCGCCCTGCAGAGGCCCAGACAGCGGCCCAGGGCTTTCCGGGCAAGCCCATCCGCTGGATCGTGCCCTTCCCCCCCGGCGGCCCCACCGACGGCTTCTCGCGCGGCGCCGCGCAGAAGCTCTCCGAGGTCGTCGGCCAGCCGGTGATCGTCGAGAACGTGCCCGGCGCGGGCGCCTCCATCGGCATGGAGCGCGTCGCGCGCGCCGCCCCCGACGGCTACACCATCGGGCTGGCCACCACCGGCACGCACGCGATCAATCCGCACCTCTACGGCACCCGCCTGCCGCACGACACCAGCCGCGACTTCACGCCGCTCACCCTCGCGGTGCGCTACGTGAACGTGCTGGTGGTGAACCCCAAGCTCGGCATCGACAGCGTCGGCGACCTGGTCGCCTACGCGAAGGCCAACCCCGACAAGGTGACCTTCGGCTCGGCCGGCAACGGCTCGTCGAACCACCTGTCGGGCGAGGTGCTGAAGATGGTCACCGGCGCGCCGATGCAGCACGTGCCGTACCGCGGCAGCGCGCCGGCGCTGGCCGACGTGATCGCCGGCAACATCACCTTCATGTTCGACATCCTGATCACCGCGATGCCCTCGGCGCAGGCCGGCCGCGTCAAGGCGCTCGCGGTCACCAGCGAGCGGCGCTCGCCGTACGCGGCCTCGGTGCCGACGATGGCCGAGTCCGGCGTCAAGGGCTTCTCCGAGGCCGGCAGCGACCTGTGGTTCGGCATCGTCGGCCCGGCCGGCATCCCCAAGCCGGTCGTGCAGAAGCTCAACGAGTCGCTGATCATCGGCATGCGCTCGGCCGAGATGCGCCAGCGGATCTCGGCGGCCGGCTTCGAGCTGTGGACGAGCACGCCCGACGAGTTCGCCCGCGTGATCCGCGAGGACCGCGACCGCTGGGGGCCGATTGTGCGGGCCTCGGGCGCCAAGGTCGACTGAACGCGCCGGTACGGAGCCCGCCGATGGAAATGACTCGCCCCGATGGGCTCGGGACCCGCCCCGACGGGCTCGGGACCCGCCCCGGGGCGCTCGCCAGCCGGACCGGCGCCGACGCCATCCCCGATGCGCGCGGCCTGAACCTGTACCGCGCCGACCCGATGGCCGACGCGCTGTTCGGCCTCTACCTGCCGCGGCCGCTGTTCGAGCACCTGCGCCCGCACCTGGACCGGCTGGGCGCGCTCGCCGGCGGTCCGCTCGACGAGCTGGCCTCGACCGCCGACAAGCATCCGCCGACGCTGTCGGTGCGCACGCGGCGCGGCGCCGACGAGCGGCGCGTGTTCAAGCACCCGGCCTACGTCGAGCTCGAGCGCGTCGCGTTCTGCGACCTCGGCCTGGCGGCGATGTCGCATCGCGCGGGCGTGCTCGGCTGGGACGCACCCATGCCGGCATCGGCGAAATACGCGCTGACCTACCTGCTGGTGCAGGCCGAGTTCGGCCTGTGCTGCCCGGTGTCGATGACCGACTCGCTGGCGCGCACGCTGCGCCGCTACGGCGACCCCGCGCTCGTCGAGCGCGTGCTGCCGCTGCTGACCGCGACCGACCTCGATGCGCTGCATCAGGGCGCGATGTTCATGACCGAGCAGGGCGCGGGCTCGGACGTGGCCGGCACGGCGACGCTGGCCCGCCAGGACACCGACGGCGGCTGGGCGCTGCACGGCGACAAGTGGTTCTGCTCGAACCCGGACGCCGGCTTCGCGATGGTGCTGGCGCGCAGCGAGCCGCCGGACACGCACCCCGGGCTGCGCGGCGTGTCGCTGTTCCTGCTGCCGCGCACGCGGCCCGACGGCACGCCGAACGCCTACCGGATCCTGCGCCTGAAGGACAAGCTCGGCACCCGCTCGATGGCCAGCGGCGAGATCCGCCTCGAGGGCGCGCTCGCCTGGGTCGTCGGCGAGCGCGGCCGCGGCTTCCAGCAGATGGCCGACATGGTCAACAACTCACGGCTGTCGAACGGCGTGCGCGCCGCCGGCCTGATGCGCCGCGCACTGACC
Organism: Burkholderiales bacterium; assembly: GCA_027489195.1. Classification (GTDB taxonomy): domain Bacteria; phylum Pseudomonadota; class Gammaproteobacteria; order Burkholderiales; family Burkholderiaceae_E; genus UBA4615. The sequence goes on from JAIYAG010000194.1 coordinate 2,324, forward strand.
GAGGCGCTGCATGTCGCGCGCCACCGCGTCGCCTTCGGGCGGCCGCTGGCCGAGATGCCCCTGATGCGCCGTCAGCTCGCGAAGATGGCGCTGCGCACCGAGCAGGCCCGCACGATGGTGTTCCAGACCGCGGCCGCGCTCGAGCGGGCCGACCGCGACGGCGGCGAGGCGGCCACGCTCGCGCGGATCATGACGCCGCTGATCAAGTTCCGCGCGTGCCGCGATGCGCGCGTCGTCACCGGCGACGCGATGGAGGTGCGCGGCGGCTGCGGCTACATCGAGGAATGGAGCGACGCCCGACTGCTGCGCGACGCGCACCTGGGCTCGATCTGGGAGGGCACCAGCAACATCGTCGCCCTCGACGTGCTGCGTGCGGTCAAGCGCGACGGTGCGCTGCCGGCGCTGCGCGCGCACGTCGACACCCTGTTGGCCGATGGCGAGCCCTGCCCCGCCGCGACGGCCACGCTGCAGGCCGAGGTGGTCGACCGGGCGTTCGCGCTCGCCGCCGATGCGGCCGCCGCGGACCGCGCCGAGCTCGCCCGCCAGGCCGCCACGGCGCTGTACAACGTGACCACGATGGCCGCGCTGCGCTGGGAGGCGCGCCGGGCCGGGCTGCCGTACCGCGGCCGGCTGGCCGACCGGGTGCTGCGGCACCGGCTCGCCCCGCGCGATCCGCTGGGCGCGCCGGCCGGCGCCGACGACGACGGCGAGATCGAGCCCGCCGCAGGCTGAGGCGAGCGCGCGCCGAGGGGTCGGCCGGGCGACCCTTCGCCGCCATAGACCCGACTTGGCCGCACGGTCGCGACGGGTCGCCTGGCCAGCGGGCGCTATGCTTGCTGGTGCCCGACCACACAGAACGATCAACGGGGACCCCGATGCCGAATGCCCGCAACGACCGCACGCCTGCCGCCCGCGCCGCCGTGAGCCCGATGGACGACGACCTCGGCGACCTGCCGATCTCGCAGGACGCGCCGCCCGCCGCCAGCGGCACCGGCGATCGCCTGGCCTTCCTGATGGGCTTCGTGCGCGACCCCTCGGGCGTGGGCTCCGTCGTGCCGAGCTCGCACCGCCTCGAGCGCCGGCTGGTGAACAACGCGCGCATCGCCGAGGCGCGCACCGTGGTCGAGCTCGGCCCGGGCACCGGCGGCACGACGCGCGCGTTCCTGAAGGCGATGAGCCCGCAGGCTCGGCTGCTGAGCATCGAGCTCGACCCGGTCTTCCATGCCCGGCTCGCCCGCACCGCACGCGACCCGCGGCATTTCGCCGAGAATGCGAGCGCCGAGCGCATCGCCGAGCTGCTCGCCGCGCGGCGCCTGCCCGCGCCCGACGCCATCGTCTCGGGCATCCCGTTCTCGACGATGCCGCAGGACGTGGGCGAACGCATCGCCGCCGCGCTGTCCGCCGTGCTCGCGCCCGGCGGGCGCTTCGTCGCCTATCAGGTGCGGCCGCGGGTCGCCGAGTTCACCTCGCCGCACCTGGGCACGCCGAAGTTCGAGTGGGAAGCCTGGAACATTCCGCCGATGCGCGTGTTCACCTGGGTCAAGCCGGCCGGTTGAGAAGCTATGAATAAACCTACTGCGCGTCCCGATCCGGCGCCTGCGGTGCTCGCCGTACATCACGTACGGCTGCGCTCCTCGGCACCGGCTCGGGCCTGCTCGCTACGGTTTCTTCACAGCTTCTGA
>JAIYAG010000475.1 GCA_027489195.1 Burkholderiales bacterium
CGTTGAAGGTCTCCTGCACCAGCGTCATCGGCGAGAGGTTCGGCTCGAGGATCAGCATCGGCAGGCAGGCCAGTCCGAGCGCGATCGCCACCGGCACCCGCAGGAACATCAGCAGGAAGAACACGCCGAACAGGATCCAGGACGCGGTGCCCGGATCGACGGAGGTGAGCGCGTTCATGCGGCGCTCCCGGTCAGCGCGCGCCACTGCGTGGCGAGGTGCTCGCCCAGGAACACGATCCAGGTGAAGCCGGTGATCGGCCACGCGATGTGGATCATCCACAGCGGCAGCTCGGCGAGCTCGGACGTGCGGTTCCAGCCGAAGCGGGTGAACTCGACGCCGTACCAGGCGAACACGATCGCGAAGACCAGCACGGCTACCGAGGCGAACAGGTTCAGCGCGGCGCCGAAGCGGCCGGTGGCGGAGGGGAACACGTCGACGATGAAGTGGGTGCCTTCGCGCACGCCGAGCATCGAGCCGATCATGATCATCCACACGAAGAGCAGGCGCGCCATCTCCTCGGTCCAGATGTAGTGCGGCAGCAGGTCGGTGAAGCGCGCGAAGATCTGCAGCGAGACCGGCAGCACGAGGATCGCGACCGACAGGCCGAGCAGCCAGTCGAGGAGCGTCGCGTAGGCCGCGGTGAAGCGGCGCCAGGCGCCGGGTGCGGGCTGTGATGCGGAATTCATGGGGGTGGGACCGGTGTCGTTCGGGGCCGGCCCGCGGGGGGCGTCGCGGGCTGATGCGGGGGCGGGCCCGCCGGCCCGCCGGATGGCGCGCGGCGGCCCGCGCGGGCCGCCGCGTCCGGGCGGATCAGACCAGGGCGTTGATCTTCTGGTAGATGCCGTCGGCGCCGATCTCCTTGGCGTACTGCTCCATCACCGGGTCGACCAGCTTCTTCATCTGGGCGCGCTCGGCGAACTCGACCTTCTTCAGCTTGCCGGCCTTCTCGAGCGCGTCGACCTTGGCGCCGTCCTCGCTCGACTCGATCTGGCGGCCGTAGGCGGCGGCTTCCTTGCCGGCCTTCACGATCGCGGCCTGCAGGTCGGCCGGCAGCCGCTTCAGCGTCTTGGTCGAGAAGCACAGCGGTCGGATGGTGATCGCGTGCTGGGTCATCAGCAGGTTCGGGCCGACCTCGAAGAACTTCATCTGCTCGACGCCCGCCGCCTCGTTCTCGCCGGCGTTGATGACGCCGTTCTGGATGGCGTTGTAGACCTCGTTGTAGGCGATCACGGTCGGCGACATGCCGATCGCGGCGAAGGTCTTGCTCCAGATCGGGGCGCCCTGCACGCGGACCTTCAGGCCGCGGAGCTCGGCGAGGGTGCGGGCCGACTTGTTCGAGAAGATGTTGCGCACGCCGCCGCCGGCATAGCCGATCAGCGCGACCTCGGCCTTCTGCTCGACCTCGTCGGCCACCGCCTTGAACAGGTCGGCGTCGAGCACCTTGTTCCAGTGCGCGAGGTCGCGGAACAGGAAGGGCGCGTCGACGAAGGGTGCGGCCTTGGAGAAGGTGGACATGTGGGCCGGCGAGACGATCGCGAAGTCCACCGCCTTGCCCTGCGCCATGTACTCGAAGTACTGCTTCTCGAGGCCGAGCGAGCTGTTCTTGTGGATGACGAAGTTGATCGGCTTGGCGTAGTACTTCTTGACCAGCTCCTCGAAGCGCGTCATGCAGCGCGTGAACGCATGGTCGTCGTTGAACTGCGAGGCGCCGTTGAGCGTGATCACCGACTGCGCGCGCGCGGTGGTGTGGACGAACGGGGCCTGAACGGCCGCGGCGGCCGCCATCGAGCCGAGGAAATGTCTGCGTTGCATCGTGGGTCTCCTCCAGGTTCACGGGCCCGTGCCGGACGGCGCGGGCGTTGCCGGATGCGGCCTGCGCGTCGCCCTCGTCGTCTGGGGCGAACTGCGCTAACCGTCTGGTTAAAAGCGTAGCACAGCCGGTGCCGGGCCCGGTGTGACGGATCGCGAGCCTGGCGCGCCCGCATCGCCCGACGGACGTATGCTCGGGGCCCGACACATTCAGGGAGCGTCGACGATGACTGCGGTTCCGATGCCCGAGGTGCGCCTGCCCGACGGGCGTCTCGTGCCCGCGCTCGGCCTGGGCACCTGGCGGATGGGCGAGCGGCCCGACGCGCGGCGCACCGAGGTGGCGGCCATCCGGCGCGCCGTCGAGGCCGGCATGACGCTGATCGACACGGCGGAGATGTACGGCGAGGGCGGCGCCGAGACGGTGGTCGGCGAGGCGATCGCGGGGCAGCACGACCGCGTCTTCGTGGTCTCGAAGGTGCTGCCCTCGAATGCGTCGCCGGCCGGCACCGTGGCGGCCTGCGAGCGCAGCCTCGCGCGCCTCGGGCTCGAGCGCATCGACCTCTATCTGCTGCACTGGCGCGGCCGCTGGGCGCTGGGCGACACCGTGGACTCGTTCGAGCGGCTGGTGGCGCAGGGCAAGATCGGCGGCTGGGGCGTGTCGAACTTCGACGTGGCCGACCTCGATGCGCTCGCGGCGCTGCCGGCGGGCGGGCGCTGCGCGACCAACCAGATCTACTACGCGCTGTCGCAGCGCGGCCCGGAGTTCGATCTGCTGCCGCGGATGGCCGCGCTCGGCATGCCGGCGATGGCCTACAGCCCGCTGGACGAGGGACGCCTGGTCGACCATCCGGCGCTCCGGCCGATCGCCCGTGAGCTGGACGCGAGCTGCGCGCAGGTGGCGCTCGCCTGGCTGCTGGCGCCTGACGTGCGCGACGCGCAGGTGATCGCGATCCCGAAGAGCGCGTCGGTCGCGCGGGTCGACGAGAACGCGGCGGCCGGCGCGCTGCGGCTCGAGCCCCGGCACCGGGTGGTGCTCGACCGGGCGTTCGCGCCGCCCCGCGGGAAGTCGCCGCTGGCGATGGTCTGAGCGCGGCGCGCCGGGAGCGGGCCTGCCGGCAGGCCGGCCCGTCGGGCGCCCGCCGCCCTCAGCCCCCGGTGTACTTCGGCGGGCGCCGCTCCGCGAACGACTGCATGCCTTCGGCGAAGTCGCCGGTGCGGGTGGCGAGCGCGAACTGGTCGAAGTCCGCGTGGCTGACGGCATGGTCGAGCGCGGACACCGACGCATCGACCGCCTGCTTGATCATCCGCAGCTGGACCGGCGGCAGCGAGGCCGCGCGCTCGGCGAAGGCCATCGCCGCCGCGAGCGCGCCGCCCGCCGGCGCCACCTCGTCGACCAGCCCCCAGCCGAGGGCCCCCGCCGCGCCGAGCTTCTCACCCAGCACCGCGATCCGCTTGGCCCGCGCCGGGCCGACCAGGTGGGCGATACGGGGCACGGCATTCCAGGACAGGTTCATGCCGCGCTCGATCTCGGGCACGTAGAAGGTCGCGCCGTCGCCGGCCACGCGCAGGTCGCAGGACACGCCGAGGGCCGCGCCGCCGCCGATGCACCAGCCCTCGACCGCGACGATGGTCATCGCCTCGATCTGCGCCCAGGCGCGGCACATGCGCCCGCCGGTCTGCATCAGCAGCCGCGACTCGGCGAAGCGCGCCTCGCGGGCGCGCTTGAGCTCGGGGTCCTTCAGGTCGGCGCCCATGCTGAAGACCGAGGCCGTGCCGGTGAGCACCACCGCCGACACGTCTGGGTCGTCCTCGAACGAGCGCGCCGCGCGGGTCAGCTGCCGGCAGACGTCCATCGACAAGGTGTTGCGGCCGTCGCCGCGGTCCAGGCGGACGATCGCGATGCGGCCGTGCCGCTCGATGCTCACGCTATCCATGTGCAGGCTCCGGGTCAGGCGGCGGTGGTCTCGAACTCGGCGGGCAGCACGATCTCGATCAGCTCGAGGTCGGCCGAGTGCTCGATCTCGCGGTGGCGGATGCCGGGCGGCTGGTGCACGCACGAGCCGGCCTCGAGCCGGACCTCGCCGACGCCCTCGTACTCGAAGCGCACCCAGCCCCGGGTCACGTAGACCAGCTGCAGCTGGATGGCGTGGCGGTGCCACTCGCCGGTCGCCTGGTGGTCGCCGCGCGCGCGGATGACGTGCATCACCGCGCGGCCCGCGGTGGCGTCGCGCACGCCCAGGTCGCGGTACTCGAAGTAGGTGCGCAGCCCGTCGGGGACGAAGGCGCTGGTCGCCGCGTGGCTGACGCCGAAGCGCATGGGTTCAGGGGCGAGGGCGGGGGCGGCCTCGGGGGCCGGCCGGTCGGTGGCGGTCGTCATGGTGTCTCCTCTGGATCCTCGTCGGGATCCCGGGATCGTACCGGCGGCGCGGTCGGCGCGCCTGCCGGCCCGGTACAATGCGGACTTTCCCGCCGCCGTGCCGCGCCCGCCGCGGACCCGCGCCGCGCCTGCGGTGCCAGCGGCCCGCGATTGCCACTCCGAACATCCGAAAGCGACCCGCCATGGCCCAGTACGTCTTCACCATGAACCGCGTGGGCAAGATCGTCCCGCCCAAGCGCCAGATCCTGAAGGACGTCTCGCTGTCGTTCTTCCCCGGCGCCAAGATCGGCGTGCTCGGCCTGAACGGCTCGGGCAAGTCGACGCTGCTGAAGATCATGGCCGGCGTCGACAAGGACATCGAGGGCGAGGCGACGCCGATGCCCGGGATCAAGATCGGCTATCTGCCGCAGGAA
>JAIYAG010000346.1 GCA_027489195.1 Burkholderiales bacterium
CAGGACGTGGTGCTGCTGGCGGTGAAGGCACACCAGGTGATCGACCTGCTGCCGGCGATGCGCGGTCTCTTCGGGCCGCAGACCATGGTGGTCACGCTGATCAACGGCGTGCCCTGGTGGTACTTCCACCGGCTCGCCGGCCCGTGGGAGGGCCGCGTGCTCGAGAGCGTCGATCCGGGCGGGCGCATCGCCGCGCAGATCGAGCCCGAGCGGATCATCGGCAGCGTCGTCTATCCGGCCTCGGAGCTGGTCGCGCCCGGCGTGATCCGGCTGATCGAGGGCAACCGCTTCACGCTCGGCGAGCTCGACGGCTCGCGCAGCGAGCGCATCGACGGCCTGTCGAAGGCGATGATCGCCGCCGGCTTCAAGGCCCCGGTCTCCAAGGACATCCGCAGCGAGATCTGGGTCAAGCTGTGGGGCAACCTGAGCTTCAACCCGATCTCGGCGCTCACGCACGCCACGCTCGAGGACATCTGCCGCTTCGCGCCGACCCGCGCGCTGGCCGCGGCGATGATGGGCGAGGCGCAGACCGTGGGCGAGGCGCTCGGCGTCGAGTTCAAGGTCTCGCTCGACAAGCGGATCGCCGGGGCCGAGGCGGTCGGCGCGCACAAGACCTCGATGCTGCAGGACGTCGAGCACGGGCGCGCGATCGAGCTCGAGGCCCTGGTCGGGTCGGTGATCGAGCTCGGGCGGATCGTCGGACGCCCCACGCCCACCATCGAGGCGGTGTATGCGATGGCGAGCCTGCTGAACCGCACGCTCGCCGCGCAGAAGGGGCGGCTGGCGGTCCAGGCGGGCTAGAGGCGGAGCGCCACGGGGTAGAGCGCCGGGGGGCAGGGCAGCCCGCAGGCTGCCCGCCGGGTCAGGCCGTGCCGCCGTACAGGTTCGACAGCGTGCCGATCCCGTCGATCGTCACCTCCACGCGCGCCCCCGGCTTCATCGGCAGCACGCCGACCGAGGTGCCACACAGGATCACGTCGCCCGCCTCCAGCGTCACGTCGTGCGACAGGCGAGCGACGAGTTCCAGCGGCGTGAAGAACATGTCGGCGAGCGGGTAGTTCTGCCGTTCGCGGCCGTCCACGGTCGTTCGGACGCTGGCCGAGGCGGGGTCGAACGCGGTCTCGATGACCGGGCCGATGACGCCGAAGCCGTCGAAGCCCTTGGCGCGGCACCACTGCGGGAACGAGGGGTCCCGGTTCAGCAGCTCGATCGCGGTGACGTCGTTCGCGCAGCTGTAGCCGAGCACGTGGGCGGCGGCGTCGGCCGCCTCGATGCGGCGGGCACGTCGTCCGATCACGATCGCGAGCTCGCCCTCGTAGGCGACGCGGCCGACCTCGCCCGGCGGCACCGGCACGGTGTCGCGATGGCCGGCGAGGCTGCTGGCCGCCTTCAGGAACCACAGCGGCTCGGCGGGCCGGGTCCAGCCGTTCTTGGTCGCGGCGGCCCCGAAGTTGTTCCAGAGCGCGAGGATCTTCGAGGGCTGCGTCGCCGGCAGCCAGTCGAGGTCGGCGACGGGCAGGCGGCGCCCGGTTCTCGCATGTTCGCCGAAGGGCGTGCCGTCGACGGTCTCGGCATGCTCGCCGTCGAGCAGGGCCCAGGTCTCGACGCCGCGGTCGCGGCAGCGCAGCCATTTCATCTGAAGGTCTCCCGCGCGCACCGTGCGCGCGGCCGAATCGTACCTTCAGACGCGGCGGGTCAGAAACGCACGGCGTTCGCCGGGCGCGGCGGGGGCGGGGCCTCGGCGCGCGGGGCGGCGACCGGGCGCGTGCGCGCCCGCGGCGCGTCGCCTGCGGCCGGATCGGCCTCGCCGTCGGCACCCGCGGCAGCCACCGGGCGGCCGCTGTCGGCCATCGGCTTGGCGGGCGTCTGCTTGAACGACGGCGGCAGCACGGAGCTCTTCGGATAGCCGGCCATGTCGAGCAGCTGGTTCCAGCCGCCGGCCTCGAAGCCGACCGAGCGCTCGCGTCCGACCGACATCGCGGGGAAGTTGTTCTCGGTGAACCCGGCCTTCTTGAACGACTCGGCGTCGGCGCTGCTGGAGACCGTCCGCTCGACGAAGGGCACGCCGCGCTTGGCGAGGTGCGTGCGCGCCTGCTGGCAGGGCGCGCAGTCGGGCGTGGTGTACAGCACCACCGGGTACTTGCTCGTCGCGTCGCGCAGCGCCGCCGGCACGCCGCCATCGTCGCTGCGGGCGGCGCCCTTCGTGTTCATCGCCTGGCCGTCGACGCCGGGCGGCGGCGGCTGATCGCTGTACGTGACTGAGCCGTTGGGCGCGACCCACTTGTACTGCGCCGCGGCGGGCGCCGCGGCGAGCATCAGGGTCGGGAGTGCGAGGGCGAGGGCGAGTTCAAGCGGCCGCATGGGAGGTCTCCTGGACCATCCCATTGTGTCGGAGCAGGGCGTCGATGCTGGGGGCCCGACCTCTGAACGCCCGGAACGAGTCGATGGCCGGTCGGCTGCCGCCCACCGACAGGATCTCGTCGAGGAAGCGCCGCCCGGTGTCCGGGTTGAACACGCCTTCCTCCTCGAACGCCGCATAGCAGTCGGCCGACAGCACCTCGGCCCACTTGTAGCTGTAGTAGC
>JAIYAG010000469.1 GCA_027489195.1 Burkholderiales bacterium
GGCCTGCGAACCGGCGGGCGATTCGAGCAGCGTGCGCCCGAGCTGCAGATAGCCGGCCAGCGGCTCGAGCACGTGCTGCCAGGGACGCACGGACGTCGGGTTGCGCAGCCGGCACGGCGTGCCCGCGATCGCCGCGCGCACGAGGTCGGGCACGAGCCGGTCCTCGGACCAGTCGCCACCGCCGATCACGTTGCCCGCCCGCGCGGTGGCGAGCGCCACGGGCGGCGCACCATCGCGCGTGCCGAGGAAGCTCGCGCGCCAGCAGGCCGAGACGATCTCGGCGCAGGCCTTGGAGGCACTGTACGGATCGTGGCCGCCGAGCGGATCGCCCTCGGTGAAGCCGGGCGAGCCCGCCGCGGCGGGCGTGTCGTTGCGGTAGCACTTGTCGGTGGTGGCGTTGACCACGGCTCGCACCGAGCCGCAGCGGCGCACCGATTCGAGCAGGTGGATCAGCCCGGTCACGTTGGTCGCGAAGGTGTCGAGCGGCTCGCGGTACGAGGCGCGCACCAGCGGCTGCGCGGCGAGGTGGAAGACGATCTCGGGGGCGAACGCACGGACCGCGTCGTCGACCGCGCGGGCATCGCGCAGGTCGGTCCACGGGCCGTCGGCGCCGCCCAGCAGCGCATGGTGCGAGGGGCCGGCGGCGGGTGCGAGCGACAGGCCGCCCACCCGCGCGCCGAGCGCGCGCAGCCACAGCGCCAGCCAGCTGCCCTTGAAGCCGCTGTGGCCGGTGACGAGGACGCGGCGGTGCGCGTAGGCGCCGCCGAACAGGCCGCTCAGGTCCAGGTCTTCCATGGCGCCACGCCCCGCTGCCACAGGTCCTCGAGCTTCATCTTGTCGCGCAGCGTGTCCATCGGCTGCCAGAAGCCGCGGTGTGCCCACGCCGAGAGCTGGCCCTCGCGCGCGAGCGTCTCGAGCGGTTCGCGCTCCCAGGCCGTGGCGTCGCCCTCGATGTAGGACAGCACCTTGGGCTCGAGCACGAAGAAGCCGCCGTTGCCCCAGGTGCCGTCGCCCTGCGGCTTCTCCTCGAAGCGCGTGATGCGCCCGCCCTCGATGTCGAGCGCGCCGAAGCGGCCCTGGGGCTGCACGGAGGTCAGCGTCGCGAGCCGCCCCTGCCTGCGGTGGAAGGCGATCAGCGCGGTGAGGTCGACGTCGGACACGCCGTCGCCGTAGGTGAAGCAGAAGGTCTCGTCGCCGACGTACTTCGCGACGCGGCGCAGGCGCCCGCCGGTCTGCGTGTCCTCGCCGGTGTCGATCAGCGTGACCCGCCACGGCTCGCAGTGCCGCTGGCAGATCTCCATCTCGTTCTTCGCGAGGTCGAACGTGATGTCCGACATGTGCATGAAGTAGTTCGCGAAGTACTCCTTGATCACGTACCCGCGATAGCCCAGGCAGACGACGAACTCGTTGATGCCGTGCCGGGAGTAGTGCTTGAGGATGTGCCACAGGATCGGGCGACCGCCGACCTCGACCATCGGCTTGGGCCGGATCGAGGTTTCCTCGGCCAGCCGGGTGCCGAGACCACCGGCCAGGATGACTGCCTTCATCGCGCTCCCCGTGGCGGGACGCGGACGCGCGCCCCCTCGGCGAACTTTAGGGGGGCAGGCAGCCGCGCAAGCGCGGAGAAGCGGGAGTTCCGTGCCGCTGATGCGGCACGTGGCGCACCGGAGCCGTCAGTCCCCGCGTTGCAGCCGCTCGTACTTCACGAGCAGCTGCGCCTGGGTCTCGGGATGACGCGGGTCGTTGGGGATGCAGTCGACCGGGCAGACCTGGCGGCACTGCGGCGCGTCGAAGTGGCCGACACATTCGGTGCACTTGCCCGGCTCGATGACGTAGATCTCCGGGCCCATCGAGATCGCGCCGTTCGGGCACTCGGGCTCGCACACGTCGCAGTTGATGCATTCGTCGGTGATGAGCAGGGCCATCTTCGATGTCCCCGCTCACACTCGACGAATGGCCGGCCCGAGCACGGGCCGGCCTCTCGCGCGCTGACGGCGCAGTGCGCCGTCCGGGCGCGCGCGAGTGTCCGTGATCAGCAATGCCATGGCGCGTGCGCGGCGGAACGCTCGGGGGTCACGCCCCCGGCGGGCCGCCCATCTGCTCCATCTTGCTCTTGAGACGCGCCTCGACCGAGGGCGACACGAACTTGCCGACATCGCCGCCGAACATCGCGATCTCGCGGACCAGGGTGCCCGAGATGAACTGGTACTGGTCGGTCGGCGTCATGAAGATGGTCTCGACGTCCGGCAGCAGATAGCGGTTCATGCCGGCCATCTGGAACTCGTACTCGAAGTCGGCGACCGCACGCAGGCCGCGGACGATGACGCCGGCGTTCTGGGACCGGACGAAGTCGCGCAGCAGCCCGGAGAAGCCGGCCACCTGCACGTTCGGGTAGGGCGCGAGGCATTCGCGCGCGATCTCCATGCGCTCTTCCTGCGTGAAGATCGGCCCCTTGGCCCGGCTGCCGGCGACGCCGACCACGACCCGGCCGAAGATGCTGGCCGCGCGCCGGACGATGTCCTCGTGGCCACGGGTGAGTGGGTCGAACGTACCGGGATAGACGGCGATGGCCATCGTCAGGCTCCAGGGGCCGGTGGGGTCAGGAGCAGCAGATGATAGTGGACTTGACCGGCCTTGTCGGCGCGGTGCGCGACGAGGCCAGGCACCGCAGACAGCGGGGGCGCGTCGGGTGCGAGCGGCCGGTCGGCCTCGACGTAGACCGCCGCGCCTGGCGCGAGCACCGCGGCCAGACGGGGCAGCACCCGCTCGAGCTCGGCGCTGCCGAAGGGCGGGTCGAGGAAGACCAGGTCGAAGCGGTCGCGGGCATTCGACAGGTAGGTCGCTGCGTCGCCCTGCACCACCTCGACCGCCTCGGCATCGAGCCGCTCTCGGGCGGCCCGCAGTGCCGCCGCGGCGCGCACGTCGCGTTCGACCAGCACCACCTTCTCGGCGCCGCGCGACGCGGCCTCCAGCCCCAGTGCGCCGGTGCCGGCATACAGGTCGAGGCAGCGCCAGCCGTCGAGGCGCTGGCCCAGCCAGTTGAACAGGGTCTCGCGCACGCGGTCGGGGGTGGGCCGCAGGCCCGGTGCATCGACGACCACGAGCGGCGTGCGCTTCCAGTCGCCCCCGACGATCCTCACCTTGGAAGGGGGCTCGGACCCGCGCCGCGCCGGGACCGGCTTCGCGGGCGCCTTGGCAGCGGGTGCCGGGACAGCGGACGCCCCGCGGCGCCCGCGTTCAGGGGCGCGCGCCACCGTCGCCCACGACCACGGTGACCAGCCGCTCGGGCCGGACCTTGCGCTGGAAAGCCTCGCGGATCTGCGCGGCACTGACCGCCTCGACGCGCTCGGTCCAGCGCTCGAGGTAGTCGAGCGGCAGCCGGTACCAGCCGATGTTGGCGAGGTTGTCGAGGATCTTGCGATTGGTGTCGATGCGCAGCGCGAACCCGCCCACCAGGTTCTGCTTGGCCGCGACGAGCTCGGCCTCGGTCGGGCCGTCGGCGACGAAGCGTGCGAGCGTCTCGCGCACCACCTTCAGCGCGTCGTCGGTCTGCTCCTTGCGCGTCTGCAGCCCGACGGTGAAGGGGCCGGCCTGCGCCATCGGCGAGAAGTACGAGTAGACGCTGTAGGACAGCCCGCGCTTCTCGCGCACCTCGCTGGTCAGGCGCGAGACGAAGCCACCGCCCCCCAGCACGTAGTTGCCGACGAACAGCGGGAAGAAGTCGGGGTCGTCGCGTGCGATCGCGGGCGCGCCGATCAGGATGTGGCTCTGCGTGGCCGGGTGGGCGATGCGGCGCTCGGCCGCCGGCGGCGTCTCGACCGCGGGCATCACCGGGGCGGGCGTGCCTTCGGGCAGCCCGCGCGTGAGGCGCTCGGCGATCGCCTCGGCCTCGGCGCGCGTGATCGCGCCGATCATCGACACCACCGCCCCGCGCGGGCCGTAGCGCGCCTGATGGAAGGCGACGAGGTCGGCGCGGCCGATCGCGGCGATCGATTCCGGCGTCTCGGAGCGGCCGTACGGGTGGGTCGGGTAGGTGAGCGCCTCGTAGGTGCGCTGCGCGATGGTCTCCGGGCGCACCAGGGCCTCGCGCAGGCTCTGCGCCACCCGCTCGCGTTCGCGGGCGACCACCGGCTCCGGGAAGGTCGGACGCGCCATCATCCGGGCCAGCAGGTCGACCGCCGCATCGCGCTCGCGCGGCGAGGACAGCGTGCGCAGCGACACGCTCGCGCGGTCGTCGCCCGCGCCGCCGCCGCGGCTCGCGCCGAGGTCGGCGAAGCGCTCGGCGAGCGCCGCCTCGTCGAGCCCCTCGACGCCGCGCGCGAGCAGCCCGGCGGTGAAGGAGGCGAGGCCCGGGCGGCCGGCGGGATCGAGGCGCGAGCCGGCGTCGAAATCGACGCTGACGTCGAGCATCGGGATCGCGTCGGCCCGCACGAAGTACACGCGCGCACCGCGCGGGGTGGTCCAGGTCTCGATCGGCAGCACGGCCGAGGCGAGCGGCGCCCACAGCAGCAGCGCCAGCAGCAGCAGTCCGCGCAGGCGGACGACGGGGAGCGGCATCATCGGGACCTCAGTGCCTCAGGCCGGCGGGCGCGGACGCCGGCCGCTTGTCGCCGATCGGCTGGGGCAGCAGCGTGGCCACCGTCAGCTGGTCGTCGGTGAAATACTTGGCGGCGACCGCCCGCACCTCGTCGGGGGTGACGGAGCGGATCTTCTCGAGGATGCGGTCGGCGTCGCGGTGCGACAGGCCGACGATCTCCAGGCCCGCGAGCTCCATGGCCTGCGCGAACACCGAGTCGCGCTTGTAGACCTGGCCGGCCACGTACTGGACCTTGACGCGCTCGAGCTCGGCCGCCGGCACGCCTTCCTTCGCGATGCGCTCGATCTCGGCGCGGACCGCGCGCTCGACGTCCTCGGTCGAGCGGCCCTCGGCCGGCGTGCCGTCGAGGATGAACACCGCCGGGCCGCGCTGCGTCATGTCGTAGCCGGCGCCGGCCCGGTTGGCCACCCGCGAGCCACGCACGATGCTGCGCGTGAAGCGCGTGCTGTCGCCACCGTCGAGCACCGAGCTCAGCAGCTCGAGCGCGTACGGCTCGCGGTCGCCGTCGATCGACTCGAGCTTCGGCACGCGGAATGCCATGACCACCGACGGGTTCTCGGCGGGCGCCTTCACCTGGAGGCGGCGCAGCCCGCGCTGCGGCGGCTCGACCTGAGGCTTGCGCGGCGGCAGCGCGCGCGACGGGATGCGCCCGTAGGTCTCCTGGGCGAGCGTCCAGACGGCCTCGGGGTCGACGTCGCCGGCGACCACGAGGATCGCGTTCGACGGGGTGTACCAGGCGTCGTACCAGGCCTGGGCGTCGGCGACCGTCATCGACTCGAGGTCGCTCATCCAGCCGACGATCGGGTGCCGGTACGGATGGGCGTTGAAGACCGCGGCCAACAGCTGCTCGTAGACCAGCGCGCCTGCACGGTCCTCGGTGCGCAGCCGGCGCTCCTCCATCACGACGCGGATCTCCTTGGCGAACTCGTCGGCGGACAGGTTCAGGTTCGCCATCCGGTCGGACTCGAGCCGCATCACCTCGGACAGGCGCGAGGTGTGGATCTGCTGGAAGTAGCCGGTGTAGTCGCGCGAGGTGAAGGCGTTCTCGCGACCGCCGATCGCGGCGACGCGGCGCGAGAACTCGCCGGGCGCCAGCGTCTTCGTGCCCTTGAACATCATGTGCTCGAGCACGTGGGCCACGCCGGTGCGGCCGTTGACCTCGTCCATGGAGCCGGCGCGGTACCAGACCATGTGGACCGCGGTGGGGGCGCGCCGGTCGGGCTTGACCAGCACCTTCATGCCGTTGGGCAGCGTGCGCTCGAAGGCCTGCGCGGCGGCGGCCGACGACGGGGTCGCAGGCGAGCCGGCGACGCCCGAGGGCGGGGCCGGTGCGGGCTGCGCCTGGGCCGCCGCGGGCAGGGCGGCGCCGATCCAGAGGGCGCAGACGGCTGAGACGGCGGCGAGGACTGCGAGGCCCGGGGTGCGGCGGCGCTCGGTCGGAGGGGTCATCGGTGCAGCGTAGAATCGTGGATCCCGAGTGTACTCCGGCGCCCGTTGCCCCCTGCGGCCGCGCGGGCCCGTCCATCAGGCACCCCCATGTTCGGATTCCTTCGCCGCAAGAAGCCGGCCGAGCCCGAGGCCGCGCCCGGAACCGGTGCGGCCGAGGCGTCGGCGTCCCCGCCGCCCGAAGCACCGCCCGCCGACGTGCCGGCGGCTGTCGCCGCGCCCGCGGCCGCGCCGCTCGCGCCGGTGCAGGCCCCGGCGTCGGCCACGGCCACGGCCCCATCGCCGACCGAGCCGGCACCGGCTCGCAGCGGGTTCTGGTCGCGCTTCATCCCCGGCGGCCGCCCGACCGGGGAGCCGACGGCCCCCGTCGTGCCCGAGGACGGCGCGACGGTCGACCCCGAGGAGGCCGCGGCGATCGAGGCGGAAGCCGCCGCAGCGGCCGAGGCCGCGTTCGAGCAGGACGAGCGCGAGCGTGCGGCGCGCGACGCCGGGGCATCGGTGTCGGCCCCCGCCGCCGTGCCCTCGCCCGCCACCGCCGCCGCCGGCGCGCTCGAGCTCGTCCCGGCCGCGCTGCCCGACCGCAAGCCCTGGCTCGCGCGCCTCAAGCAGGGGCTGTCGCGCACCAGCGGCAATCTCGCCGTGCTGTTCGTCGGCGTGAAGGTCGACGAGGCGCTGTTCGAGGAGCTCGAGACCGCGCTCATCACGAGCGACACCGGCGTCGAGACGACGGCCTGGCTGCTCGCGTCGCTGCGCGAGCGGGTCAAGCGCGAGCGGCTCACCGAGGCGATGCAGGTCAAGGCCGCGCTGCGCGCGCTGCTGGTCGAGCTGCTGACGCCGCTGGAGCGCCCGATCGACATCGATCGCGCCGAGCCGCTGGTGATGATGATCACCGGCGTCAACGGCGCGGGCAAGACGACCTCGATCGGCAAGCTCGCGCGCCACCTGCGCCGCGAGGGCAAGACGGTGCTGCTGGCCGCGGGCGACACCTTCCGCGCCGCCGCCCGCGAGCAGCTCGCGCAATGGGGCAGCCGCAACGAGGTGGAGGTCATCGCGCAGCAGGGCGGCGACCCGGCCGCGGTCGCCTTCGACGCGGTGGCGGCGGGCATCGCGCGGCGCACCGGCGTCGTGATGGTCGACACGGCGGGGCGCCTGCCGACGCAGACGCATCTGATGGACGAGCTGCGCAAGATCCGGCGCGTGACCGCCAAGGCCATGGACGGCGCGCCGCACGAGGTGCTGCTGGTCCTGGACGGCAACACCGGACAGAACATGCTCGCGCAGGTCCGCTCGTTCGACGACGCCGTGCAGCTCACCGGGCTGATCGTCACCACGCTCGACGGCACCGCGAAGGGCGGCGCGCTCGCCGCGCTCGCGCACACGCGGCGCGACCGGCCGATACCGGTCTATTTCATCGGCGTGCGCGAGGGCATCGACGATCTGCAGGCCTTCTCGGCCGAGGA
>JAIYAG010000515.1 GCA_027489195.1 Burkholderiales bacterium
ACCTCGGCCGCTATGCACCTGCTACGGTGTCGGGTTATGCTCGCGAAGTCATAGGTGGATCGGCTGTGCGCGACGAGCTCGCGTCCTAATCGGAGGAGACAAATGCAGAAATCCCTGCACATCAACCCGGACAAGTGCACCGGGTGCCTGCAGTGCGAGATGGCCTGTAGTTTCGAGAACTACGGCACGTTCAACACCGCCAAGTCGCGTATCAAGGTCTTCGATTTTCACCATACCGGCCGCAAGGTGCCGTACACCTGCACGCAGTGCGACGAGGCCTGGTGCCTGCACGCCTGCCCGGTCGAGGCGATCAAGATCGACGCCGCCACCGGCGCGAAGGTCGTGCTCGAGGACGTGTGCGTCGGCTGCAAGGTCTGCACGATCGCCTGCCCGTTCGGCACGGTGAACTACGTCGCCGACACCGGGAAGGTCCAGAAGTGCGACCTGTGCGGCGGCGAGCCGGCCTGTGCCGACGCCTGCCCGACCGGCGCGATCACCTACATCGACGCCAACTGGACCGGCCTCGACCGGATGAAGCAGTGGGCGGACAAGCTGGGCAACCAGCCGTCGGCGGTCTGAGGAGCACACGACCATGGCATGGGCAGGAAAGATCCTCCGAGTGAACCTGACGGCCGGGACGTGCACGTCCGAGCCGTTGAACATGACCTGGGCCCGGCAGTACCTCGGGCAGCGCGGCCTCGCGACGAAGTACTTCGTCGAGGAAGTCGACGCCAAGGTCGACCCGCTGTCGGCCGACAACAAGATCATCTGGGCGACCGGCCCGCTCACCGGCACGATGGCCTCCACCGGCGGTCGCTATTCGGTGATCACCAAGGGCCCGCTCACCGGCGCCATCGCCTGCTCGAACTCGGGCGGCTACTGGGGTGCCGAGCTGAAGATGGCCGGCTGGGACATGGTCATCGTCGAGGGGCAGTCGGCCAAGCCGGTCTACCTGTCGATCTCGGACGACAAGGCCGAGCTCAAGGACGCGGCCCACCTGTGGGGCAAGACCGTCTGGCAGACCGAGGACATCCTCAAGAAGTCGCTGCAGGACCCGCTGGCCCGCGTCTCCTCGATCGGCCGTGC
Organism: Burkholderiales bacterium; assembly: GCA_027489195.1. Lineage (GTDB taxonomy): Bacteria > Pseudomonadota > Gammaproteobacteria > Burkholderiales > Burkholderiaceae_E > UBA4615. Next base: position 1,087 of record JAIYAG010000515.1, read on the forward strand.
CGGCGAGAACAAGGTGCTGTACGCCGCCATCGTCAACGACCTGCACCGTGCGGCGGGCCGCTCGGGCGTCGGCGCCGTGGCCGGCAGCAAGCTGCTGAAGGCGATCGTCGTGCGCGGCACGAAGGGCGTCGGCAACATCAAGGACCCGAAGGCCTTCATGAAGGTCACGGCCGAGAAGAAGAAGATCCTGCACGACCATCCGGTGACCGGACAGGGCCTGCCCACCTATGGCACCCAGGTCCTGATGAACGTCATCAACGAGACCGGTTCGCTGCCGACCCGCAACCACCGCGACTCGCAGTTCGAGGGCGCGAGCCGGATCGGCGCCGAGGCGATGGCCGAGAAGCGGCCCACCGACGGCAAGTCGCAGCTGGTGACCAACCAGGCGTGCTTCGGCTGCACGATCGCCTGCGGCCGGATCTCCAAGATCGACGAGACCCACTTCTCCGTGGTCAACAAGCCCGAGTACTGGGGCGCCTCCGGCGGCCTCGAGTACGAGGCGGCGTGGGCGCTCGGCGCCGCGCCCGGCATCTCGGACCTCGAGGCCCTGCAGTACGCCAACCTGCTGTGCAACGAGGACGGCATGGATCCGATCTCGTTCGGCGCGACGGTCGGTGCAGTCTTCGAGCTCTACGAGATGGGCGTGCTCAGCAAGGAGCAGGTCGGCATCGAGGCCCCCTTCGGCTCGGCGCAGGCGCTGTGCAAGCTGGCCGAGATGACCGTCAAGGGCGAGGGCTTCGGCGTCGAGATCGCGCAGGGCAGCAAGCGCCTGACCGCGAAGTACGGCCACCCGGACCTGTCGATGTCGGTCAAGGGCCAGGAATTCCCGGCCTACGACGCGCGCGGCATCCAGGGCATGGGCCTGACCTACGCCACCTCGAACCGCGGTGCCTGCCACCTGCGCTCGTACACCGTGGCCTCCGAGGTGCTGGGCATCCCGGTCAAGACCGATCCGCTGACCACCGACGGCAAGCCCGAGCTGGTCAAGGCGTTCCAGGACGCCACCGCGGCCTTCGACTCGGCCGGCATCTGCGTGTTCACCACCTTCGCGTGGACGACCGCGGACCTCGCGCCCCAGGTGGCTGCCGCCTGCGGCGAGGAGTTCACGCTCGAGAACCTCACCGAGATCGGCGAGCGGATCTGGAACATGGAGCGGGACTTCAACAACCGCGCCGGCTTCACCCGCAAGGACGACGACCTGCCCAAGCGCCTGAAGACCGAGCCGGCCAAGACCGGTCCGGCCAAGGGCCTGGTCTCGGGCATCGACAAGATGATCCCCGAGTACTACGCGATCCGTGGCTGGGACGAGGAAGGCCGGCTCAAGCCGGAGACCCGCGCCCGCCTGGGCCTGTAAGCGCACCGGACGCGCCCGTCGCGTTCAGCGTTCGGGGCGGCCTCTCGGCCGCCCCGTTCGTTTCCACGAGGACCGAGACCCATGAAGCACGTGATCATCGGCAACGGACCGGCCGGCGTCGTCGCCGCCGAGACGATCCGCAAGCGCCGCCCGGACGACGAGATCGTGATGGTCGGCGACGAGCCGCATCCCTCGTATTCGCGGATGGCCATCCCGTACCTGCTGATCGGCAACATCGACGAGCGCGGCACGTACCTGCGCAAGGACCCCGCGCACTTCGAGTCGCTGCGCATCCGCACCGTCACCGGCCGCGTGTCGTCGATCGAGACCGACACGAAGAAGGTGCGGCTGGCCGAGGGCCCCTCGCTCGAGTACGACCGCGTGCTGATCGCCACCGGTTCGTCGCCGGTGAGCCCGCCGATCCCCGGTCTCGACTCGCCCTTCGTGCATCCGTGCTGGACGCTCGCCGATGCGCGCAACATCCTCGCGCTCGCCAAGCCCGGCGCGCGCGTGCTGCAGATGGGCGCCGGCTTCATCGGCTGCATCATCCTCGAGGCGCTCGCGCAGCGCGGCGTCAAGCTCACCGTCGTCGAGATGGGCGACCGGATGGTGCCGCGGATGATGGGGCCGGGCGCCGGCAACCTGATCAAGGCGTGGTGCGAGAAGCAGGGCATCACCGTGCACACCTCGACCCGCGTCGAGGCGCTCGAGCCGGGCAGCGCGATCAAGGCGCGCCTGTCGAACGGCAGCGTCGAGGAATTCGACCTGGTGATCCAGGCGACCGGCGTGAAGCCGAACATCGGCTTCCTCGCGGGCAGCCCGGTCAAGGCGCTGCAGGGCGTGCTGACCGACGAGCGCATGCAGACCACCGTGCCCGGCATCTACGCCGCCGGCGACTGCGCCGAGGCCTTCGACAAGGTCAGCGGCA
>JAIYAG010000488.1 GCA_027489195.1 Burkholderiales bacterium
CCGCGGGCGGCAGCCCGGCGCCGCTCGCGCGGGCCCCGCCCACCGCGACGCTCGCGCCCTCCCCGCGCGCGATCGCCGCATAGGACAGCACCTTCTCGAGGTGACGTTCGTGCACCAGCGGCCCGACCTCGGTGGCCGGATCCAGCGGATGCCCGACCTTCAGGCGGCGCACGCGCTCGGCGAGCCGCTCGACGAAGCCGTCGTGGATCGAGCGCTGCACCAGCAGGCGCGACGAGGACGTGCAGCGCTCGCCGTTCAGGCTGTAGATCATGAACACCACCGCATCGAGCGCACGATCGAGGTCGGCGTCGTCGAACACGATGACCGGGTTCTTGCCGCCGAGCTCGAGGTGCACACGCTTGAGGGTGGGCGCACCCTGCGACATGATCAGGCTGCCGGTGCTCGACTCGCCGATGAACGCGGTGGCGCGCAGCGCCGGATGCTCGGTGAGCGTGCGGCCGGTGGTCTCGCCGAAGCCGTTCACCAGGTTCGCGACGCCGGCGGGCAGTCCGGCCTCGTGCATGATCTCGGCGAGCAGCCGGGCACTGAGCGGACTCCACTCGGCCGGCTTGTGGACGACCGTGCAGCCGGCGGCGAGCGCCGGCGCGATCTTCCAGGTCGACAGCATGAACGGCGTGTTCCACGGCGTGATCACCGCCACCGGACCGATCGGCTGGCGCAGCGTGTAGTTCAGGTGCGAGTCGGTCGGCAGCGACACGCCGTTGGCCGCATCGGGCGCGCGATCGGCGAAGAAGCGGAAGTTCTCGGCGCCGCGCAGCGCCGCCTTGCTCATGAAGCGCCAGGCCTGGCCGGTGTCCATGCACTCGACCAGCGCGATCTCCTCGGCCCGGGCCTCGATCGCGTCGGCGATCGCATGCAGCACGCGGCGCCGCTCGGTGCCGGGCGTGGCACGCCAGCCGTCGAACGCATCGCGCGCCGCCTCGCAGGCCTGCGCGACCTCGGCCGCAGTGGCGTCGACGACGAGGCCGAGCGCTCGGCCGTCGACCGGCGAGCGGTTGCCGAAGGCCTCGCCGGTGCCGGCCACCGCGCGGCCGCCGATCCAGTGGCCGAGCGGCTCGGCGGCGAAGCGCGCGAGCGCGGCCTCGGCCTTCTTCAGCTGGGTCTCGAGCGCGGTGTTCATTGGTGTGAGGGGTTCATGCGGAGGGGGGGGCTCGCTGGGTGCGGTGTTCATGCGGTGGTCATGCGGTGCGATGCCCCGCGGCCTCGCGCGCGGCGACGTGCTCGTGGACGGTGTTGCGCTTGAAGCTCAGGTCCGGATCGATCTCCTGCACCTCGAAGGAGATCGCCAGCGGCGAGCTCGCCAGGACCGGCTCCAGCTCGGCGCAGAGCGCGTCGAACACCCGCTGTCCGGCCTGCCTGCGCGTGTCGAGGTCGCGACCGTGGCCGATGCGCAGCGTCACGTGGACGAAGGCGTTGTCCGGATGGCCGTCGGCGATCAGGTAGTCGGTGCGCTCCTCGGCGCGCGTGCGGGTGCCACCGCGGGGGAACACGCCAGTGGCGAGGGCGGCGTCGTGCACCGTGCGCAGCAGGCGCGGCATGTCGGCGCGCAGGCGGAGGTTGGCCGAATACTCGACGACGACGTGGGGCATGCACCGGTCTCCAGCGGTCGGACGGCGGTGGAACACCGGCCGATCGGAAGTTGACATGACAACAACCCGGGTCGTCAAGCCTCGCCGCCGGGACCGGCTCCGGCCCCCTGCTTGTCGCCGGTTTGATTGACATGCTAACTTTCTCCGCGGCCCGTGGACGGACGACGGGCCCACCGCGGAGGATGACGGATGAAGCTGGTGAGCTATGCCCTCGGCGGGCAGGACGGCTGGGGCGCGGTGACCGGCGACGGCGGCGCCGAGTCCGGCGTGATCGCGCTCGGCGCGCGCCTGCCCGCCTACCCGACGACCGACGCGCTGCTCGCGGCCGGTGCCCTCGACGAGGCCCGCGCGCTCGCCGCGCGCACCGCGCCCGACCTGGCGCTGGCGGACCTGCGGCTGCGCAAGCCCGTGGCGCACCCGGGCAAGGTGATCTGCGTGGGCGTGAACTACGCCGAGCGCAACGAGGAGTACCGAGACGGCAGCGAGCGGCCGAAGTGGCCGAGCCTCTTCATGCGCACGGCGGGCTCGCTGGTCGCGCACGGCGAGCCGATCCTGCGCCCGCCCGAGTCCGCGCAGCTCGACTACGAGGGCGAGATCGCGATCGTGATCGGCCGCGCCGGACGGCGCATCGCCCGCGCCGACGCCGCCGCGCATGTCGCCGGCCTGACCTGCATGAACGAAGGCACGCTGCGCGACTGGCTCCGGCACGGCAAGTTCAACGTCACCCAGGGCAAGAACTTCGAGGCCAGCGGCGCGATCGGCCCATGGCTGGTGACGACCGACGCCTTCGCGTCCTTCGACGACCTGCGGGTCGTCACGCGCGTCAATGGCGAGGTCCGGCAGGACGACACCACGGCACGCCTGATGTTTCCGTTCGAGTACCTGATCGAGTACGTCTCCACCTTCATGCGGCTCGAGCCCGGCGACGTGATCTCCACCGGGACGCCGACCGGTGCCGGCGCGCGCTTCGATCCGCCGAAGTGGCTGGTGCCCGGCGACCTCGTC
>JAIYAG010000056.1 GCA_027489195.1 Burkholderiales bacterium
CCGAGAGCGTCGACGCGCTCGTCGGCCCGCTGGCGTGGACGACGCAGTTCCGCGCCCTGGGCTACAGCCGGCTGCTGCACGGCCTGCCAGGGGTCGGCGGCCTGCTCGCTGCCTTGTGCAGCACGGTCATGCACCTGCGGATGAAGCTGGAAGACGCACTGACGCCGCAGGCCTGGATCGACAGCAATGCCGCCGTCTATCTGGTCATCGCGCGCAAGGTGGCTGCCACTGAAGCGGCGCGCGATGGCGCCCGTTCCAAGTCCCCCTGAACGTCGCCCCATGTCAGCCTACCGATTGCGCATCCTCGAACAGCTGGCCGCTGCACTGCAGCCTCTGGAACCCATCCGCCATGCCCTGGACTTCGGCTCGGGCGACGGCTACTTCGCCAGCCAGCTGCCGCAGCGCGCGAAGCTGACTGCCATCACGCCAGTCGATGTGGTGGAACGCGCGCAGAGTTTCATCCGGCCACAGCTGTACGCCGGCGACAAGCTGCCTTTCGCGGATGGCGCGTTCGAACTCGCGTACAGCGTCGATGTTCTGCACCATTGCCCCGACCCCATGGCAGCACTGGCGGACCTGGCGCGCTGCAGCAGCCGCTACCTGATGCTGAAGGACCACAACCACGGCGGAGCCTGGGGCAAGCTCACGCTGGGCCTGCTGGACGAGATCGGCAACCGCCGCTTCGGCATTCCTTCGCCCTATCTCTACCAGCACGACTGGGCCTGGGTGAAGTGGATCGAATCGCATGGCTTCGGACGGCGGCTGTTCATTCACCCGATGCCTTGCCATGTTGGGCCCCTGGCCTTGACCAACGGTCTGCAGTTCATGGGCTTGTGGGAACGCCAGGATGGCTGAAGCCCCTGCGGTGGCAGCAACGGCGGGGCGCTACGGGCTCGTCGGTGTCGCTTGCGCCTTGCTGAACGTCGCCATCGTGTTCATCGGGCACGACCTGCTCGCGTGGCCCTACCTCGTGGCGGCCGCCTGCACCTGCTTCATCACCATCCCCTTGAGCTACTTCGCGCATCGCCGCTTCAGCTTCCGGCAGGCCACGAACGCCGGCTGGGCGGAGTTCGCGCGGTTCCTTGCACAGCAGCTGTCGCAGTTCGCGCTGGGCCTGCTGCTGCTGGCGGCCTTCGTGGAAGGCCTGGGCCTGCCGCCGGCGCTGGCGATGGTGGCAGTGTCGCTGGCGCTCTTCGTCTACGGGTTCGCCTGCAACAGGACCTGGGTGTTCAGGGCCTTGGGCCCGCGCTGAGGGCCGGGCCGGCGTGCGCATCCTGCAGGTCAGCGCCTTCTATGCAGGGCATGGCGGCGGCATCGAGGTGGTGGCGGACCAACTGGCGAGGCGGCTGGCAGAGAAGGGCCACGAAGTGCGCTGGATGGCAGGCGGTGCCGCAAGTGAAATGCCCGAGGCAGTGCCACAGGGCCTGACCTGCCTGCACGCGGCGTCGTGGGACCCACTCGAAAAGAGGCTGGGCCTGCCCTTCCCGTTGTGGAGCCCCGGTGCCGTGCGGGCGCTGTGGCGGTCCGTGCGATGGAGCCAGAGTGTGCAGGTGCACGACTATCTGTATGGCTGCAGCCTGCTGGCCATCGTCTTTGCCCGTCTGATGCGCAAGCCCGTGGTGCTGACACAGCACATCGGCGCGATCCCTTTCCGGTCGATGTTGCCGCGCCAGTTGCTGGCGCTGCTGAATCGCAGCCTGGGTGCACTGGCGCTTCGAAGCGTGCATCAGGTCGTGTTCGTGGGGCGGCCCGTGATGCAGTTCTTCATGACGCGCGTGCGCTTCGGCAGGCCGCCACTGCTGCTGCCCAACGGCGTGGATCACCAGCGCTATCGCCCTGCGCCTTTCCAGCCGCGAAGCGCAGGGGACGCCGTCAGGCTGCTGTTCGTCGGGCGCTTCGTCGAGAAAAAGGGCCTGCAGCATCTGCGCGCTTCGGCGCAACTTCAAGGCGCGCATTGGACCTTCATCGGCTCCGGGCCGGCAGGCCCTGCCACCTGGAGCGAGATCGACAGGCGCAACATCGACCTGCCGGGACGGCTGCCGCCAGAAGAGGTCGTCGCCCACTATCAGAGCGCGGCGCTTCTGGTGCTGCCCAGCACGGGTGAAGGCTTCCCGCTCGTGCTGCAGGAAGCGCTGGCCTGCGGTACGCCGGTGCTCGTGAGCACGGAGGTTCACGAAGCCTTCCCCAGTTCGGACCCGCGCTGCGTCTTCCATGTGGAGATGCGCGGCAGCGACGCAGCCGTTGCGCTCCGGCTGAAGCTGCAGGCGTTGATTTCAGACCCGCAGTTGCTGATCGACGCCCGAGACCACGCCGCCGAACTGTCACGCCAGTGGAACTGGGACGAGTGCGCCGTGCGCTATGAGGCGCTGCACCTGGCAGCGGCGGGGCTTTACGGACGACCGGCAGACGCCCCGTAACAGCCTGCAGCCTACAGCCCCCCCCGGTTACGGGGAGCCAGTGGCGATGCGGGTGGTATTGCTGGAACAGATCACTAGACTTCCCACGAACTAGGGGGGGTCAGGTGCCAACGCAGCGCAGGGGTTTCACGCTCATCGAACTGATGATCGCCGTGGCCATCATCGGTGTCCTCGCCGCCGTGGCGCTGCCGGCCTACCGCGACTACACGGTGCGCGCCAAGGTTTCCGAAGCCCTGCTCGCCGCATCCAGCTGCCGCAACGCCATCAGCGAGATCGTGCAGACCGCGGTGCAGCCCGACGTGGGCGAAAGCCTGAGCACGGCGTGCAGCTTTGCGTCCAGCCGCTATGTCGCCACGGGCGAGGTCAGCTCGAACGGGGTGATCGTGGTCGCGGTGCAGAACCTGGGCACGCCACCCGACCGCAACATGCTGGCCCTCACGCCCTACACGGACGCGGCCATGACGAGCCCGCTGCAAGCCGCCAGCGCGGGCGGCGCCGTCATCGTGGCCTGGAAGTGCGGCCCCTTCGTGCGCAACGGGCTGGAAGAGCGCTACCTGCCGGGGTCCTGCCGGAGTTGACCCGGCGGCAGGCGGCCGGCAGGCCATGCCCCGAGGCGCGAGGGGCAGTGCAGCATCCGGGCTAGCATCCGCCGCTGTTGGCGGCATGCACGGTGCCGTGCCCGGCGCTCGCCCCCGCCCGACCCCTTGCTGCACCGCTCTTCCTTGCACACCGCCGTTGCCCCCACCGCCGCACCGCACGCCACACCGCTGGCGCTGCTCGTCACGGCCACTCTGGCCGCCGCTGCGCCCACGCTGCTGGCCTACAACGTCTCACCTTCGCCCACCTTCCTGAACCAGGCCCTGGCACTGGGCCTGTGGGGGCTGTGGCTCATGGCTTCGCAGCCGCTGGGGCCTGGGCGTGCGCTCACGCCGCTGTTCCTGGCGCTGGGGCTGATGGCTGCAGCATCGCTGTGGTCCTGGGGCCCGGGCGGGTTGCCGGCCAGCGTGGCGCTGTCGTCGCTGGCGCTGCTGGCAGCGGCGGCGCTGGTGCTGGCGGGCGGCGCGGGGGCGCGGCGCCGGCACGATGCCGCGGCCATCATTGCCGCCTTCTGCTGGGCCTATGCCATCACCGGGCTGCTCAACGCCGGCGTGGGCGCGCTGCAGGTCTACACGCCGGGCTGGACCGACGGCGATTGGCTCGCCACTTCCAGCTACGCCGGCCGCGCCGTGGGCAACCTGCGCCAGCCCAACCATCTCAGCAGCGTGCTGACCTGGGGCTGCATCGCCGTCGTCGGGCTGGTGGAACTGCGCCGCCTGCGGCCGCGCTGGGCCGCACCCTGGCTGGCAGTGCTGGTGGCGGCCATCGTGCTGACGGCTTCGCGCACGGGGCTGCTGAGCGTGGTGCTGCTGGCCCTGTGGGCCGCGCTGGACCGCCGGCTGCAGCCGCGCACGCGGCTCATGCTGCTGGCCACGCCGCTGGTCTACGGCCTGGCCTGGTGGGGCGCAGCGCAATGGGCGCAGATGACGGAACAGACCTTCGGCGGCGCGGCACGGCTGGCAGAGACCGACATCTCCAGCTCGCGCTTCGGCATCTGGGCCAACACGCTGGCGATGGTGCGGCAACAGCCCTGGACGGGGGTGGGCTGGGGCGAATTCAACTACGCGTGGACGCTGACGCCCTTCCCGGGCCGGCCCACGGCCTTCTTCGACCACACGCACAACCTGCCGCTGCAGCTGCTGGTGGAACTGGGTTTGCCGCTGGGCGGCGCGGTGCTGGCGCTGCTGCTGTGGGCGCTGTGGCGCGCCGCGGCCCGCGCGTGGGCGCGCACACCACCTGCGGGTGACGACGCCGCCAGCGGCCTGCCGGCGGCGCAGCGCTGCGCGCTGATGATGGTGCTGATGATCGGGCTGCACAGCCTGCTGGAATATCCGCTGTGGTACGCCTACTTCCTGCTGCCCGCCGCCTGGGCCTGGGGCTTTGCGATGCCGGCAGCGCGGGCCGGGGTTGCAGCGGCTGGCCCCACGGCAGCCGATGATCTACGGCCTGCACGCACGACGAACACCACGCAAGCTTCACAGCCCGCGCCGGCCATGCACGCCCCGTCGCGGGCGCTGGCCATCGGCGCCGTGCTGATGGTGTTGGGCGCGGGCTATTCGGTGGCCGACTACCGCAGCGTGGTCGCCATCTTCCGCGCCACGGCTGGCGACCCGCCGCTCGATCAGCGCATCGCCGCGGGCCAGCGCAGCCTGTTCTTTGCCCACCATGCCGACTACGCGGCAGCAACGTCCGGCGCTGCCATGCCCGACCGCCAGGCCGCCTTCGACGGCGCAACGCACTACCTGCTGGACACGCGGCTGATGATGGCCTGGGCACGGCACCTGGCAGCACAGGGCCGCGAACAGGAAGCGCGGCATCTGGCGCAGCGGCTGCGCGAATTCCGCAAGACCGATGCCGCAGCGTTCTTCGAGCCATGTGCCAAGCCTGGCGCCGGGCCGGCAGCTTCTGCTGCGCCGCAGCCAGCGGCAGCATCGGCACCGGCGGCGGCGGCCAGCACGCCCCTGCCCTTCCAGTGCCAGCCGCTGGCCGCGCCGCTGGTCTGGAGCGACTTCCTGCAGACGCAGGCAGCGCAGTGACCGGTGCTCAGGCCGCCGACGGCGGCATGGCAGACCAATCCCCGCTCTTGCCCCCGCTCTTGTGCAGCACGCGGATGCCGTCCATCACCATGCCGCGGTCGGCGGCCTTGCACATGTCGTAGACGGTGAGCAGGCCCACCTGAACGGCTGTCAGCGCTTCCATTTCCACGCCCGTGCGGCCGAAGCTTTCCACCTGCGCGCTGCAATGAACGCTGCTGGCGGCTTCGTCCAGCGTGAACTCGACGGCCACGCGCGTGATGGGCAGGGGGTGGCACAAGGGCACCAGGTCGGCCGTGCGCTTGGCGCCCTGGATGGCGGCGATGCGGGCCACGGCAATGACGTCGCCCTTCTTCGCCTGGCCGCGGGCGATGAGGCCGAAGGTGGCAGGCTGCATGCGGATGGTGCCGGTGGCGCGCGCCACGCGGTGCGTTTCGGCCTTGGCCGAGAC
>JAIYAG010000567.1 GCA_027489195.1 Burkholderiales bacterium
CGGCTGCGCCGCGACCCGCTCGACGACACTGGCACGGGTGCCCGCGTCGAACGCGTCGTGGCCGAGCAGATCCCTGCCTGAGACGATGGCCGCGGCCGACCCGATCGCACCGGCTGCGGCGCCGCCGGCGGACGACCTGTCCGCCGTCGACCCGGTGGTGCTGCGTTGGGCGGACGCGCTGCGGGCCGCTGCGCTGCTGGCGGTCGACCCCTGGGGCTTCGGCGGCGTGGCGCTGAAGGCGGGCCACGGACCGGTACGTGAGCGATGGCTCACTGTCCTCAGAAGCCTTGTCCCAAGCGGAAGCCCGTGGCGGCGGATTCCGATCCACGCCGGTGACGAGCGCCTGCTGGGCGGGCTCGACCTGACGGCGACGCTGGCCGCCGGGCGGCCGGTCGCCCAGTCCGGCCTGCTGGCCGAGGCCGACGGCGGCCTGCTGCTGCTGGCGATGGCCGAGCGGGTGCCGGGCACGACCGCCTCGCGGCTGTGCGCGGCGCTCGACACCGGCGAGTGCGCGCTCGCCCGCGACGGCCTCGCCTCGTCGCGGCCCGCGCGCTTCGGGGTGGTCGCGCTCGACGAAGGCGTGGGCGACGACCCGCCGCCGGCCGGCGCGCTGCTCGAGCGGCTGGCCTTCCGGATCGACCTGGCCGAGGTGCCGGTGGGCGTCGCCGACGTGTTCGGCGCACCGTCCGACGAGGGGGCCGCGCCCGGCGCCGACGCCGCGGCGGTCGCAGCCGCGCGGCTGCGGATCGGCGCGGTGGAGGCCGACGACGCGACCGTGCAGGCGCTGTGCGCGACCGCGCTGGCGCTCGGCGTGTCGTCGGCGCGGGCGCCGCTGATGGCCTTGCGCGCTGCCCGGGCCGCGGCCGCGCTCGACGGGCGCGACCGGGTGAGCCCGGACGACGTGTCGCTGGCCGCCCGCCTCGTGCTCGCGCCACGGGCGACGCAGTGGCCGGCGCCGCCGGATGCGACGCCGCCGGAGCCGCCGCTGCCCGAGCCCCCGCCGGAGGAGCCGCCCGAATCGAAGGCCGACGAGCCGCCGCCCCCGGACTCCGAGGACGACAGCGAGCCCGAGCCGCAGCAGCCCCTCGACGAGGTGGTGCTCGATGCCGCGAAGGCCGCGATCCCGCCCGGACTGCTCGCCAGCCTGATGCTCGCGGCGAACGCGGCGGCCGGCTCCGGCGCCGGCCGCGCCGGCGTGATGCGGGCGACCCGGCTGCGCGGGCGGCCCGCCGGCACCCGCCCGGGTACGCCGCGCGACGGTGCGCGGCTCGCCCTGGTCGACACGCTGCGCGCGGCCGCGCCATGGCAGCCGCTGCGGCGCCGCGAAGCCGAGCAGGCGCGGACCGCCCGCGCCGCCGCCGCCGCTGCCCTCACCGCCTCGCCCCGTCTCGCCCTTCGCGCCTCCGACCTTCGCGTCGCCCGGCTGCGCGAACGCACCGAGACCACGACGATCTTCGCGATCGACGCCTCGGGCTCGTCGGCGCTGCACCGGCTCGCCGAGGCCAAGGGCGCGGTCGAGCTGCTGCTGGCCGACTGCTACGTGCGCCGCGACCGCGTCGCCGTGGTCGCCTTCCGCGGCCGCGCCGCCGAGGTGCTGCTGCCGCCGACCCGCTCCCTGGTGCGCGCCAAGCGCAGCCTCGCCGGCCTGCCCGGCGGCGGCGGCACGCCGCTCGCCTCGGGCATCGACGCGGTCGCCGGGCTCGCCGACGGCGTGACGCGGCGCGGCGGCTCGCCGGTGCTGGTGTTCCTCACCGACGGCCGCGCGAACGTCGCGCGCGACGGCTCCGGTGGCCGCGCCCGCGCCGACCAGGACGCCCGCGACGCCGCCCGCCGCCTGCGCGTCGCCGGCCATGCGACGCTGCTGCTCGACACCTCGCCCCAGCCCGCCGCATCCGCCCGGACCCTGGCCGCCGACATGGCCGCCGCCTACGTGCCGCTGCCGCGCGCCGACGCCGCCTCGATCGCGGCGCCGGTGCGCGCGGCCACAGGCCTCGGCGCACGCCGCCCCCCGGGCCGTGCGCGCTGACGCCCGCAGCGACCGGCTCGACTGGGAGCGCGACGGCCGCGACTGGCCGAACCGCGCGGCCAGCCGCTTCGTCGAGGCCGGCGGCCTGCGCTGGCACCTGCAGTCCTTCGACAGCGCGCCGCCCGGCGCCCCGAGCGTGCTGCTGCTGCACGGCACCGGCGCGGCCACCCACTCGTGGCGCGGCCTGGCGCCGCGGCTGGCCGCGAGCTGGCACGTGCTCGCGCCCGACCTGCCCGGCCACGGCTTCACCGACCTGCCCGAGCCGCGCGGCCTCTCGCTGCCCGGCATGGCCGAGGCGGTGGCCGCACTGCTGGCCGCGACCGGGACACGCCCCGACCTGATCGTCGGCCACTCCGCGGGCGCGGCGATCGCGGCCCGCCTGGTGCTCGACGGCCGCGCGTCCCCGCGAGGCCTGGTCGGGCTGAACCCGGCCTTCCTGCCGTTCGGCGGCCTGCCCGGGCAGCTGTTCTCGCCGGCGGCACGCTGGCTCGGCGGGCTGCCGGCGGTGCCGAGGCTCTTCGCGAAGGTCGGCGCATCGCCCGCGGTGCTCGAGCGGCTGCTGCGCGGCACCGGCTCCGACATCGGCGACGACGGCCGCCGGGGCTACGCGACCCTGGTCGCCAGTCCCGGCCACGTCGCCGGGGCACTCGGGATGATGGCCAACTGGGACCTGCGCCCGATCGAGCGCGAGCTGCCCGGCCTGCCCTGCCCGCTGCTGATGATCGTCGGCGCCCGCGACACCACCGTGCCGCCCGAGCAGGCCTGGCGCGTGCAGCGCACCGTGCCGGGCAGCGTCGTCGAGATGCTCGCCGGCCTCGGCCACCTGGCCCACGAGGAGCGGCCCGACCAGGTGGCCACCCGGATCGCGGCGTTCGCGGCCCGGATCGGGCTCCCGGCGACCCCGACGGGCGACTGACCGGCGACTGACCGGCGCCCCGTCCTGCCCGTCGACCGTCCAGTCGACGTGACAGTTGTGTTTGTCTCGTGGCCCTTACACGGCTACCATGGCCCGGCAGACCCGACCCGAGGCCTTCTTCCATGTCCGCGATCGCACCGCCCCCGTCCCGCCTGTCCGATCGTGTCGCACAGACGCCGGAAGCCCTCGCCCGCGCGCTCGCCGACGAAGACCTCGAGGCCTGCCGCGAGCAGCTGCGCGACGGCTCGCGGACCTTCCTCGCGGCCTCGAAGCTGCTGCCGCGGCGCGTGCGGGACTCGGCCTGCGCGCTGTACGCGTTCTGCCGCAGCGCCGACGACGCGGTCGACCTCGACACCGTCGACGAGCTGGCCGCGGTCGGACGGCTGCGCACGCGCCTGGCCCGCATGTATGCCGGCGACCCGATGCCCACCCCCGCAGACCGCGCGATGGCGCGCGTCGTGGTGCGCCACGGCCTGCCGCGCGAGCTGCCCGAGGCCCTGCTCGACGGTTTCGAGTGGGACGCCCGCGGCCGGCGCTACGAGACGATCGAGGACCTCTACGACTACGGTGCCCGGGTGGCCGGCACCGTCGGCGCGATGATGGCCGTGCTGATGGGCCGCACCTCCGCCGAAGCCGTCGCCCGCGCCTGCGACCTCGGCGTCGCGATGCAGCTCTCGAACATCGCCCGCGACGTCGGCGAAGACGCGCGCCGCGGCCGCATCTACCTGCCGCTCGCCTGGCTGCGCGAGGCCGGCGTCGACCCCGACGCATGGCTGGCGAACCCGGTCTTCGACGCGCGGATCGCCAAGGTCGTGCGCCGGCTGCTCAACGCGGCCGACGCGCTCTACCTGCGCGCGGAAGCCGGCATCGGCCTGCTGCCGCCCACCTGCCGCCCCGGCATCCAGGCCGCTCGCGTGCTGTACGCGGAAATCGGCCACGAGGTCGCGCGCCGCGGCTGCGACTCGGTGTCGCAACGCGCGGTGGTGCCGCGTCGGCGCAAGGCCGTGCTGCTGCTGCAGGCCCTGGCCACCGGCGCGCTCGCGCCCCGGCCCTCGGGCGAGGCGCTGCCGGCGCTGGACGCGGTCCGCTACCTGGTGCAGGCCGCGACGCGGGCCGACCCCTACGCCCCGTCCGTCGAGGCCCTGCCCGGCAGCGAGCGCACCGTCCGCGTGATCGAGCTCCTCGAACGTCAGGCGATGCGTGCCCAGGCGCAGCGCGACCGGACCGTCGTTTCCTGAATGTGACCGACGGGCGCGTCGTCGCCCGTTGACGCTGACACGCGAAGTGTCTATCGTGGTTGACACACACAACGGATACGCCAGGTTGACACTCGGGCGGTCCATCACACGGGACGACTTCGCATGGACATCCTCGCCCGGATCGAGCAGGCCCTGGATACCGCGCTCGCGCAGCACGAGATCCCCGGCGCTCCGCCGAAGCTCGCCGCGGCGATCCGCCACGCGGTCTTCCCCGGCGGCGCCCGCATCCGCCCGCAGCTGTGCATCGCCGTCGCGCGCGCCTGCGGCGACGACGAGCCCGGGCTGGCCGACGCCGCGGCGGTCGCGCTCGAGCTGATGCACTGCGCATCGCTCGTGCACGACGACCTGCCCTGCTTCGACGACGCCGCCACCCGCCGCGGCCGCCCCTCGGTGCAGGCCGCCTTCGGCGAGCCGCTCGCAGTGCTGGCCGGCGACGCGATGATCGTGCGCGCGTTCCAGGTCCTCGGCGAGGCGGCGACGTCCGCACCCCGGCGGCTCGGGCCGCTGCTCGCGACCATCGCCGGCGGCACCGGCACCCCCTTCGGCATCGTCGCCGGCCAGGCCTGGGAGGCCGAGCCGCGTGTCGCGCTGTCGGACTATCAGCGCGCCAAGACCGGGGCGCTGTTCGCCGCGGCCACCGCCGCCGGCGCCGAGGCCGCGGGCGCCGAGGGCCGCATCTGGCGCGGGCTGGGCGACCGGCTCGGCGAGGCCTACCAGGTCGCCGACGACATCCGCGACGTGCTCTCCGACCCGGCCGTGCTCGGCAAGCCGATCGGCCAGGACGTGCTGCTCGGACGCCCCAGCTCCGCCCGCGAGCTCGGCCTCGACGGCGCGATCTTCCACTTCGAGTCGCTGGTCGCGCAGGCGATCGCAGCGATTCCCGACTGTGCGGGTGCCCCCCGCCTGCGAGCCCTGGTATGGATGGAATCCGAACGGCTGGTGCCGCGCGCGTGGTGCGAGGACGCAGCGGCACGCCGGGCCCGGACGCAGGCCCACGCCTGAGCCCACCGGCCCGACCGACGCTGCGTGACCGCTGGCGCGCGCTGCGCGACCGGCTGCTCACCAGCCCGGCCTTCCACCGCCGCGCCGCCGCGTTCCCGCTGACGCGCCCGTTCGTGCGCAGCGATGCGCGCGCGCTCTTCGACGTGGTCGCCGGCTTCACCTACTCGCAGGTGCTGCTCGCCTGCGTGCGGCTGCGCGTGTTCGACATCCTCGCCGACGGGCCGCTCGCCGCCGACGAGCTCGCACGCCGCATCGGCCTGCCCGCAGACGGCGCCGCGCGCCTGTTCGCCGCCGCCGCGTCGCTGCACCTGATGGAGGCCCGCGACGACGGCCGCTGGGGCCTCGGCCGCCTGGGCGCACCGATCGTGGCGCTGCCCTCGGTCGCCGCGATGGTCGAGCACCACGCGACGCTCTACCAGGACCTGAGCGATCCGGTGGCGCTGCTGCGCGGCGAGCGCGACACCTCGATGTCCGGCTACTGGCCCTATGCCGACACCGCGCCCGGCGCGGTCCCCGAGC
This sequence comes from Burkholderiales bacterium, assembly GCA_027489195.1. GTDB lineage: Bacteria > Pseudomonadota > Gammaproteobacteria > Burkholderiales > Burkholderiaceae_E > UBA4615. Next base: position 5,723 of record JAIYAG010000567.1, read on the forward strand.
GCCTCGACACCTCGCGCGTGGCCGAGTACTCGGAGCTGATGGCGGTCACGCAGCCGATGGTCGCCGAGCAGGTGCTCGACGCCTATCCGCTGGCGCGCCACCGCCGCCTGCTCGACGTCGGCGGCGGCGACGGCGCGTTCCTGATGAAGGTCGCCGAGCGAGCGCCCGCGCTCGAGCTGATGCTCTTCGACCTGCCCGCGGTCGCCGAGCGCGCACAGGCGCGCTTCGCACGCGCCGGGCTCGCGCACCGCGCGCAGGCGCACGGCGGCAGCTTCCTCACCGACCCGCTGCCCACCGGCGCCGACGTGATCACCCTGGTGCGCGTGCTCTTCGACCACCCGGACGAACGCGTGCTCGCGATCCTGCGGGCCGCCCGCGCCGCGCTGCCCGAGCACGGCACGCTGCTGGTCTGCGAGCCGATGTCCGGCACGCCGGGCGCCGAGGCGATCGGCGACGCGTACTACGGCCTGTACCTGCTGGCGATGGGCAAGGGCCGCTCGCGCACCCCCGCCCGGATCGAGGCGCTGCTGCACGACGCCGGCTTCGCCTCGGTCGACCTGCTGCCCACCCGTCTGCCGCTGCAGACCCGCGTGCTTCGCGCACGCCCCTGAGCGTCGAGCCCGACCGTGGAACGCCCGCGACGCCCAGATTCGGTCCGGACTGTCCATTTTGCTTGACACTCTTCTCAGTAAGCCTAAGATGACATTCCCAAGGGAGCATTGACATGCCCTCGAACGACTCACCGTCAGACACCTTGAATCCACTTCCCCAGGCGGCACCGCTGCACGGAGCCGCCCGATGAACTCCCGAGCGGTCGTCCTCGAGCAGCCCGGACACATCCGCGTCAACGACGTCGTGCTGGCCGAGCCGGGCGAGTCGGACGTGGTCGTGCAGGTCGACCACAGCGGCATCAGCACCGGCACCGAGAAGCTGCTCTACACCGGCCGCATGCCCACCTTCCCGGGCATGGGCTATCCGCTGGTGCCGGGCTACGAGTCGGTCGGCCGCGTGCTGCACGCGGGTCCCAAGTCCGGCTTCGTCGGTGGCGAATCGGTGTACGTCCCCGGCGCGCGCTGCTTCGGCGAGATCCGCGGCCTGTTCGGCGGCTCCGCCTCGCGCCTCGTGGTCGCCGGCGAGAAGGCCGTGCCGATCAGCGACGCGCTCGGCGAGCAGGGCACGCTGCTGGCGCTGGCCGCCACCGCGTACCACTCGGTCTCCGGCGGCGGCCGCCGCGACCCGATCGTCCCGCCCGACCTGATCGTCGGCCACGGCGTGCTCGGCCGCCTGCTCGCGCGCCTGACGGTGCTCGGCGGACATCCCGCGCCGGTGGTCTGGGAGACCAACCCGCAGCGCGCCGGCGGCGCTGTCGGCTACTCGGTCGTCGACCCCAAGGACGACGACCGCCGCGACTACAAGGCGATCTTCGACGTCAGCGGCGATGCGTCGCTGCTCGACTCGCTGGTGATGCGACTCGCCCCCGGCGGCGAGATCGTGCTGGCGGGCTTCTACACCCAGCCGCTGGCCTTCGCCTTCGCGCCCGCGTTCATGCGCGAAGCCACGATCCGCTGCGCGGCCGAGTGGAAGAAACCCGACCTGCTGGCGGTGCGCTGGCTGATCGAGACCGGACACCTGTCCCTCGACGGCCTGATCACACACCGCGCTGAAGCGACCCGGGCACCGGGCGCCTACCCCGTCGCATTCGACGACGCGGACTGTCTGAAGATGGTCCTGGACTGGAGACATTGCGCATGAGCACGAGCAGCATCCCGAGCACCGCGACCGTACAGTTCATCCAGAAGGAACGGCTGCGCGCCGAAGCCGCGATCGAGCCCGATGCGCCGTCGACCGGCCCGGTCACGAAAGAGACGCAGATCATCGCGATCTACGGCAAGGGCGGCATCGGCAAGAGCTTCACGCTCGCCAACCTGTCGTACATGATGTCCCAGCAGGGCAAGAAGGTCCTGCTGATCGGCTGCGACCCGAAGAGCGACACCACCTCGCTGCTGTTCGGCGGCAAGGCCTGCCCGACCATCACCGAGACCTCGTCGCGCAAGAAGGCCGCCGGCGAGGCGGTCGCCA
>JAIYAG010000533.1 GCA_027489195.1 Burkholderiales bacterium
CAGAGCTGCGCGCGCGGGGTCGACTGGCGGATCACCAGCTCGCTCGTGCCGTTGCCGGCCGAGACCGCGGCACCCGACCACACCGTGCGGCCCGCCACCGTGCCGGGCAGCATCGGCGGCGCGGCGGGCGACTGCGCCAGCGCGCCCGGCCCGAACGCTGCGAGCAGTGCGAGCGCGAGGGCGTGCAGTCGGCCCGGTACGGACGGGCGATGGCGGGCGGTGCGACGGGTCATCTCAGAGTTCCAGCTGCAGGCGGACGTGCGCGCGCCACCCGGTGTCCTGCGCGGGCACGGCATGGATCGAACGGGCGAGATCGATGGCCGCGGACGCGGTCCGACCCCAGCGCAGACGCAGGCCCGCGCCGGCACCGGCGAGCGTGTAGCCGGTCCGCTGCTCCGGCAGCGGGTCGACGATCGAGGTCTGCGCGATGTCGTAGAAGGCGAGCCACTGCGCGGTCACCGCGTTCCGCAGCTCGCGAGGTACCGTCCGCAGCTCCAGGCTGCCGAGCATCCCCCGGTCGCCGAACACGCTGCTCTCGAGGTAGCCGCGCACGCTGTTGGCACCGCCGGCGGCGAACTGCTCGGCCGGCACGAGCGCCTGCTGCGCGAACTGCCCCGAGAATCGCCCGCGCACCGACAGCACGGTACCGATCGGCTGCTCGTGCGACGCGTCCCAGCGCAGCGTCGCGAAGCTCGCCGAGCCGAGGTAGCGACGCGCGGCGAACGCCTCCTGCTCGTTGACCAGCCCGCCGAACGACATCGCGAGCGTGGTCTCGAACTGCGAGACCGCCCCTTTCACCGAACGCAGCGCGGTGTAGCCGAGGCTGGCGGGCATGTAGGTGAGCAGCGGGAAGTCCTGCTGGGCGAGCCGCTTGTAGTCCAGCCCGACGCTCCAGGTGTGGAACAGGTCGTTGTGCACCCGCAGCGGCGTCGTCATCCGCAGGCCGACGACCGTCTGCCCGCCGAGCACCGTGGTGTTCCCGATCGGCGTCGGGGTCTCGCTGTCGCTCTTGATCGCGTACGCCGAGAGCACCGGGTCCTGCGGGCCGCCGAGCGGCATCGCGTAGCTCGCGGTGAAGACCTTGACCTGATCGGTATCGGAAGGCGTGACCATCACCCCGACGCCCAGCGTGTGACGGCGCTCGAAGAGATTCGTGTGGCGCAGGCCCAGGCCCAGCCGCCAGGGCGTGGTGTTGAGCGCGCGCTGGTTGTTGACGTCGATCGACGCCACGAGCGGGGACCGGTCCTGCACGTCGAGGTCGATGTCGAGTGTGCCCGGCGTGCGGCCGGCCTTGAGCGCGGGCGTCACGACGAGGCCGGGGGCGGCATTGACCTTCGCGAGTTCTGCGCCGACGTCGGCGAACTGCGGCACCGTGCCCTCGGCGGCGGAGGACAGCGTCGCGGCGATGACGCCCGGCGAGTAGTAGCGTGCGCCGCGTACCCGCAGCCGGCCAACCGTGGCCTCGACGACCTGCAGCGTGACGACCGCATCATCGACACGCTGTTCGGGAACGTCGACACCGACGCTCTGGAAGCCGCGCCCCTGGTACGCGCGCTCGAGCGCCGAGCGGGCGGACTCGACGTCGGCCATCGTGCGGCCTGGTCCGAGGAAGGGGGTGACCGCGCGCTCGATCGTCTCGGCGTCGAGAACGGTGTTGCCGACGATCACGTACTCGAGCACGTCGAAGCGAGGCTCAGGCCGCGCGGCCGGGGTCGACGACGGGGTCGACGACGGAGCGGATGTCGCGGGCGACGTCGCCGCAGGGGCGACCGGCTGCTGCGCGCCGGCGACGGCCCACGACAGCGCCAGCACCAGCGTCAGCGCACCCCGCGCGCATGCGCCGCCGCGCCGGGTGGCGGAGAGGCGCGGGGGACTGGGGCGTCGGTCGTGATTGGGCATCGGCGCGGAGGGGATGGCGTGTCGCGCGGCGTGGCGGGACGCGATGGAGGAGCGGATGCTAAGTGAGTCGTTCGATGGTTCCAGTGACACGCGAATCCGATCGGATCAGTGCCGCAGGCCCCTACGGCGCGCGTTCGGCGAGCCATCCCGGCATCCGCAGCGCGCCGTCCGGAAACGAGTCGGGACCCGTCCGCGCGAGGCGGAACGGGTCCCGGGAGAAGCATTGGTCTGCAGCCCGTGGCGGGCCGCAGACCACCGAGACGCTTACTTCCGCTTGCCGGTCGTGAACGGGTTGCCGTCGCGGCTCCAGACCGTCTTGCAGGTCGAATCCGAACCGACACCCGCCATCTGCACCGCACCGGTCGAGACGGCCGAGCCGGTCGTGCAGACCGCGGCGCCACGCAGGTTGTCGCGCAGCGTCGTGTACATCGAGCCCTGGACGCCAGCCAGCGTGGTACGACGGTTCAGCACGACTTCACCGACGTTGTCGTACGTGCCGAGCTTGGCGTTGGTCAGGTTCGTTGCCTGCGTCGGCGGGGTCGCCGTCGACGTCTCCATCGGGATGCCGTCGAGCTTGGCGAACGACCAGGTGTTGGCCACGCCGCTCGGGGCCGCGCCCGCGTTGTTGTCGTTCTCGGCGCTGATGATGCCGATCGCCGGCACACCCGACGACGTCGCACGGTTCATGCAGGCACGCACGTTGCCGCCGGTCACGTTCGACACGTAGACCAGGTCCTTGCCCAGGCTACCCCAGTCGCTCGTGTTCGCGGCCGGCGCGGCGGTCAGGTCGGCATCCGGGAACGACCCGTTGCGCAGCCAGTACACGTTGGCCCACGCCTGCGTACCCGAGGTCGGGACGCGACGGCAGACGACGTAGCGGGTCGGGCCGGGGAGACCCGAGGTGTCGACGCCGAGGGCGACGTCGATGTCGTCGGCGGCGGTCAGCGTGCCGCCGAGGATGCCGGACACGACGTTCTTGGCGATCGAAGGTGCACGGTTGTCGCGAACGTTCGGGGTCACGGTCAGGCTCTGAGCCGACTGCAGCAGCGCGCCGAGCGTGTTGTTGACGGCGACGCCGAAGACCACGCCCTGCACGGCGTCGATCGCGCCACCGCCGGTGTACGGCGAGGTGATCGCCGCGAAGACCGGCGCGTAGGTCGCGGTCGGCGCACCGCCCGCGGTCAGCTCGGGGTACTCAGAGATGAGCTGCGCGCTCGACGGCAGGTTGGGCGAGATGAAGGCGGTCGGACGGATGTCGGACACGCCGACGTCGGGGATCGAAGCGGTGATGCCGTTGACCGTGCAGTTGTCACGGCTCACGCCGGCGGTCGTCGCGCAGGCGTTCGGGTCGATGCGCGGCGTGTTGCGGCCCGTGCCGCCGGCCAGCACCGGCTGGACGCCCCAGTTCGAACCGAGCGTCGTGTAGTAGATCGCGACCTGGGTACCCGAGCGCGTGCAGCCCCAGCCCTGGTAGCGGGCCGAGTTGCCGGCGGTCGAGCGCAGACGGGTGAACGTGCCGGCGCAGAGGTTGGTCTCGATCGTGTCGATCAGGGTCTGCTGGGGCGCGGTGGCGCCCGAGATGAACAGCGTGTTGGCGGCGGGGACGGCGGCCATCTGGGCCGAGGTCAGCGCCTGGGCGCCGGCCTGGCCGGCGGCCAGGACGAAGCCGGCGGCGATCGCCGCCGAGATCAGGGTGCGTTGCATGGTCATGTTCCTGGGGTGTCTGGGTGTGATGTCGGGCGGACGATCAGGCGCGGCGGGCGGCGCGACGGCGCGCGACCATGCCGGCGAGCGCGAGGCCGGAGAGCATGAACGCGAGTTCGCCCGGCTCGGGGATCGCGGCGACCGAGTAGACGAGCGTGCCGTTGTCGAGCACCGAGAAGCTGGCCTCGGCGTAGTCGATGACGTTGGCGACCCTGTTGCCGTAGCCGGTGCCGACCACGTTCGAGTTGCCCGCGTACAGGAAGCCGATCGACGAGTTGAGCGCCGCGCCGGTCGTGAAGTTGATCTGCGAGCCTTCGAAGCCGACCGCATCGAGGAACGCGTTGCTGTAGTCACCGGCGTCGATCGCGCCGTTGCGGACGTTCACCGACCAGCCGTTGGCGGTCGAGCTGTGCGAGGCCAGCGCGTTGGACGCGACGATGAACTGCGAAAGCTTCGACGACAGCGCGGTGATCGAGGTCAGGTCGACGTTCTGCAGCGACTCGGTGATGCCGTCGCCGGGCGCGGTCACGGCGGCGGCGTTCAGCGTCGAGGTGGTCAGGATCCGCTTGGAGCCGGGGTTGGCCGCCGAGCTGGTGCCGGTCGAGTCGAGCGCGAACAGCGAGAAGCGCAGGTCGGCGGTGCTGCCGCCGGCGGTCGCGAGCGTCGACAGGAACGTGCTCCAGCCGGTCAGCGCGGTCGTGAAGCCGGTCGTGGCCGCGCCGGAGGCGGGCAGGAAGTCGTTCAGCTTGATGCCGGTGTCGAACGCGTAGGTCACGCGGCTGGCTTCCGCGGCGGCGGTCCAGTTCGACACGGCCAGGAACAGTTCGCCGTTGCCGGTGTCGGCGAGGTCGATGGCGGCCATCGCCGGCGTCGTCGCAGCGGCGACGGCAAGCGCGATGAGGGTCTTCTTCAGCATGGATAGCTCCAAGTCGGTTCGATGGGGGCCGACCGAGGACCGGGGCGCGGGATCGCCTCGGTTGGCCGGTCTTCCTGCCGGCGGGCAGCCAGCGAAGCGAATGGTGGAGACCGGTCGTGAACGCGCCCGCAAGCTGCGGCGTCGAGCCTTAGTCCGATCGGCCGCAGCCGAAGCCCGCGCAGACCATCGCCGCGCGGGCGGGTGTCATCGCTCGAGCCAGTCGAGCACGACGGCGCCCGGCTCCGCGCCCGCGGCGAGCAGCGCTCGGGCGATCGGGGCGCTCTCGTTGATCGCCGCCAGCAGCAGCGGCGAGCGGCCGTTGGTGTCGCGGACCTCGGGGTCGGCCCCTGCGCGCAGCAGCTCGGCGCAGGTGCGTGCGGCATCGGCCTCGGCGCAGACGACCAGCGGCGGACCGAAGCGGCCGGCGAGCTGGAGGTCCGCACCGGCGAGCGCGAGCGGACGGATCACCGCGGGCCGATCGAGGTGCGCGGCGAGCGACAGCGGCGTGTGGCCGGTCGCATCGCGCCGATCCGGGTCGGCCCGATGCCGCAGGAGCAGCGCCGCCAGCTCGCCGTGATCGCGCATCGTCGCCTGCGTGAGCGGCGACAGCCCGTGAAGGCCGCGGCGGTCCGGGTCGGCGCCCCGCGAGAGCAGCAGCCGCGCCACCGCGACGTGGCCGCCCCGGACCGCGCCGGCGAGCGCAGTCTGTCCCGCCTCGTCGCGCGCGTCCGGGCCGATGCCTTCGGCGAGCATCGCGCGGACACGCTCGATGTCGCCTGCCGACGCGACGCGCACCATCGCCGCATCGGCGGCGAGCCGCGCGATCAGCGGCTGCGCGAGCGGATCGCGCCGCAGGGCCTCGTGCTGCACGGCGTCGATCCGGACCTGTTTGGCACGCGGCGCGAGACCGATGCCGTCGATCACCGCGCCCGGCCCGTCGAGCGACGGACCCGCCACCGCGGGCGACGGCAGGCCGATCGCGATGGCGCAAGCCAGGGACAGCGCCGCTGACGCGATACCGGGGAATGGCCGCGACACGGCATGGCGGTTTCGGCGGCTCGGTGTGTTCATCACGGCTCTCGGGCGGGTCGACGCGTAGGGGGGCGGCTGCCCGGAGCCCGACAATCTAAGCTGGTGCCCCCCGTCCGCAGGAGCCGCCGCGCCGTCACAGGGATCCGTTCCGCTCCCCCGAACCGGGCCTCGACGGGGCCGAACGGAACCAGACCGCGCGGGACCGCGATGGCCCCGGGGTCGGCACCGGCCCCCGACAAGGCCGGGCAGCGGGATGTCACAATCGCCGTCCCGAAGGGCGCGGTATGCCCCGCCGCCCGAGACAGAGGAGACTTTCGATGCGTTCCCTGCTGCACGCCGCCCTCGCCTGCGCCGCGCTCGCCGTCGCGGCCCCCGCCGCCGCGCAGACCTTCCCCACCAAGCAGCTGCGCATGGTCGTGACCTTCCCGACCGGCGGCGCGCCCGACATCCTCGCCCGCACGATCGCGGAGAAGCTGGACCCGGCCTGGGGCCAGACCATGATCGTCGACAACAAGCCGGGCGCCGGCGGCAACATCGGCGCCGAGTTCGTCGCGCGGGCCACGGCCGACGGCCACACCCTGGTGATGGGGACGGTCGGCACCCATTCGATCAACGGGTCGCTGTACGCGAAGATCCCGTACGACATGGTCAAGGACTTCGCGCCGGTCACGCTGATCGCCTCGACGCCCAACCTGCTGGTGGTCAACAACGACATCCCGGCGAAGAACCTGCAGGAGCTGATCGCGCTGGCCAAGGCCAAGCCCGGGCAGCTGACCTACGGCTCGCCGGGCATCGGCACCTCGGTCCACGTGTCGGGCGAGCTGTTCAACAGCCTGGCCGGGGTCAAGACCACGCACGTGCCCTACAAGGGCCGGCAGATGGCGATCCCCGACCTGCTCGGCGGCAGCATCTCGATGATGTTCGACAACATGCCGTCGGCGATCCCGGTGGTCCGCGAGGGCAAGCTGCGCGCCATCGGCGTAACCAGCGCGAAGCGCTCGGCGTCGGCGCCCGAGATCCCGACGATCGCCGAACAGGGGCTGCCCGGCTTCGAGGCGACCTCGTGGTTCGCGGTGTTCGCGCCGGCCGGCACGCCCAAGCCGGTGGTCGACCGGCTGCACGCCGAGATCGTCCGGATCTTCGGCCTGCCGGACGTCCAGGCGAAGATGAAGACCCTGGGCCTGGACCCGATCCTCGGCGGTCCGGACGAGCTCGCGAAGACGCAGGCGGCCGAGATCACCAAGTGGGCCAAGGTGATCAAGGACTCGGGCGCGAAGGCCGAGTGATCCGCTAGGGGCGGGCGCCGGCCGAGAGCCGGCGCTCACTCTCACCGCCTCAGAGGACCTGCCAGAAGCTCAATCGGACCGCCCCCGGCAGGCGTTCGCCGCGGCCGATGAACTGCCGTTCCCCGAGCCAGGCCCAGCGCGCATCGCCGGTCTCGAAGCGCGGCTGGCAGCGGAAGTAGACCGCCTCGGGCGGCACCGGGTCGCCACGCATGATCGCCGCCGCGTCCGCGGTGCTGGCATGGCGCAGCGCCGTGTTGTGCACGAAGATGCACGCCCCGTCGTCGAGCTCGATCAGGTAGCGCGCATCGAGGTGGGCGGAGGTGATGCCGCCGGTGAGGACCTGGAAGTCGGCGCCGGCGGGCAGCACCCGGCCGCGCATGGCCGGACCGCGCACCACGCCGCCGGTGATCGGGATCACCCGCCGCAGGCCGAACGGACCCTGGCCGGCCTCGAGCGCCGGCGACACCGTGACCACCAGGTCGCACAGGTGCGCGAGGCCCGGCGGCTCGAGGGTGACGGGTGTCGGGAGGGCGTCGTCCGACGACGGTACGGTCACGGTGGAAGCGGGGGCAGTGGGGGCGCTCATCGGCCCCGATGGTACGCAGCGTGACCCGGGGATGTCACCTAGGGGCGTCAGCCCTCGTCCGCCCGCGCGACGCATCCGGGCCATCGGGCTCTTGTCGATCCCGGCACCCACCATGACCCTCAACGACCTCCTCGATGCCTACTGGCGACACGCCGCCGAGCGCGCCCCCGCGCTCGCCGCCGCGGTCGAGCGGGACGCGCGCGCGCTGCTCGCCTCGGGACGGCTCGAGCGTGCGGTCCGGGTCGGGGATCGGGCCCCGGACGTCCTGCTGCCGGACGCCTCCGACGGTCGGGTCCGCCTGTCGGACCTGCTCCGCAAGGGGCCGGTCGTCCTCGCCTTCTACCGGGGGCGCTGGTGCTCGTTCTGCACGCTGGAGCTGCGCGCCTGGCAGCGGGTGCTGCCCGAGCTGCGCGCGCTCGGCGCGCAGCTGCTCGCCGTCTCGCCCCAGGACGAGCACGAGACCGCGCTCATGCGCGAGCGCGACCGGCTCGAGCTGCACATGGTCTCGGACGCCGGCAACGCGATCGCCCGGCAGTTCGGCATCGCGACCGAGATCGCGCCCGAGCTGCGCGAGGCCTATGCTCAGGCCGGCATGGTCCGGCCCGACTGTGGTCCGACGACGGACTGGAGCCTGCCGCTGCCCGCGGTCTACCTGATCGGCACGGACGGGCGCGTCGCCGGGTCCTGGGTCGACGCGGACTGGCGGCGCAGGGCCGAGCCCGCCGAGGTGGTGGCGCGGCTGGCCGCGCTGCAGCGCTGCTGAGCGGGGCTCGCGGACGGTCGCGCGGGCTGGCGCGCCGGGCCCTCGGCCCCGAGCGTGGCATGGGAGAATCCGGTGCCACGCACCGCTTGCCGTCGCCGCCGACGGCCCCGCCCCGATGTCCCTCGCCCACGGTCCGCAGACCCTCGCCATCCCCGGCCCCTCGATCGTCCCGGAGCGCGTGCTCCGCGCGATGCACCGGGCGTCGCCGAACATCTACACCGGTGCCCTCGTCGAGATGACCCGCTCGCTCGTGCCCGACCTGAAGCGGGTCGCGCGCACCGAGCAGCAGGTCGCGATGTACATCGGCAACGGCCACACCGCATGGGAAGCCGCGCTAGCGAATACCCACTCACGTGGCGACCGCGTGCTGGTGCCGCTCGCCGGCGCGTTCGGGCGCGGCTGGGCCGAGATGGCCGAGGGCCTCGGGCTGCAGGTCGAGACGATCGACTTCGGCACCGCGTCGCCGATCGACGCCGCACGCATCGGCCAGCGGCTGCGCGACGACCGCGCGCACGAGATCCGCTCCGTGCTGACCGTGCATGTCGACACCTCCACGTCGCTGCGTTCGGACCTCGCCGCGATCCGTCGCGAGATCGACGCGGCCGGCCATCCGGCGCTGCTGCAGGCCGACTGCATCGCCTCGCTCGGCTGCGACCGCATCGAGATGGACGCCTGGGGCGTCGACGTGCTGATCGCCGGATCGCAGAAGGGCCTGATGCTGCCGCCCGGCATGGCCTTCGTGTTCTTCAACGAGCGCGCCGACCGCGCCCGCGAGCGCGCCGACTGCGTGACCCGGCACTACGACTGGCGGCCGCGCGCCGATCCGCCCACGCCCTCGCAGCGCTTCAACGGCACGGCGCCCACGCACCACCTGCATGGCCTGCGCGAGTCGCTGGACATGATCCACGAGGAGGGCATCGAGGCGGTGTGGGCGCGGCATGCGACGCTGGCGCGCGCGGTCTGGGCGGCATTCGAGGCCTGGGAGCGGCCGGGCGGCGTGCGCCTGAACGTGCGCGATGCGGCCCACCGCAGCCACGCGGTCACCGCGCTGGCGCTGCCCGGACACGGCACGCGGCTGCGCGAGTGGTGCGAGCTGCAGGCGGGCCTCACGCTCGGCATCGGCATCGGCATGGCGCCGCCCGACGATCCGCGCTGGCACGACTTCTTCCGGGTCGGGCACATGGGTCACCTGAGCGCCCACTCGCTGATGGGCACACTGGGCTGCATCGGCGCCGGGCTCAAGGCGATCGGCGTGCCGCACGGCGAAGGCGGCCTCGAGGCGGCGGCGACGGTGATCGCCGGCGGCTGAGCGCGGACCGAAGAAAACGCCCGGCATCGCCGGGCAGCACAAAGAAAAACGCCCGGCACTGCCGGGCACCACAAAAAGAAACGCCCGGCACTGCCGGGCGTTTCCCTGTCGAAGGTTCGACGAACAGGTCAGCTCGCGCCGCCCTCTCCGCCCGCGGCCTGCGCCTCGGCTTCGGCCTGCTGAGCGTCCAGCGCGGTCGGCTGGGCGAACAGCGCCTCGGCCGCAGCCAGCGCCTGCTGCTCCTGCGCCTCGGCGTTCTCCTTCTCGCGACGGGCGCGATGGTAGGCCAGGCCGGTGCCCGCGGGAATCAAACGGCCGACGATCACGTTCTCCTTCAGGCCACGCAGGTCGTCCTTCTTGCCCATGATCGCCGCCTCGGTCAGCACCCGGGTGGTCTCCTGGAAGGAGGCCGCCGAGATGAACGAGTCGGTGGACAGCGACGCCTTGGTGATGCCCAGCAGGATGTTCTCGTAGGTGGCCGGCAGCTTGCCCGCCGCGATCGCCTTGTCGTTCTCGTCCAGGATCTCCGAGCGCTCGACCTGCTCGCCGACGATGAACGGGCAATCGCCCGGAATCGCGACCTGCACGCGACGCAGCATCTGGCGAACGATCACCTCGATGTGCTTGTCGTTGATCTTCACGCCCTGCAGACGGTAGACGTCCTGGACCTCGTCGACGATGTAGCGCGCGAGCGCCTCGATGCCGAGCAGGCGCAGGATGTCGTGCGGATCGGCCGTGCCTTCGACGATCAGCTCGCCCTTGTTCACCACCTGGCCGTCGTGGACCAGCACGTTCTTGTCCTTCGGGATCAGGAACTCGTTGGGGTTGCCGTCCATGTCGGTGATGACCAGACGCTGCTTGCCCTTCGTGTCCTTGCCGAACGACACCGTGCCGGTGACCTCCGCGAGCATGCCGGCGTCCTTCGGCGCACGCGCCTCGAACAGCTCGGCCACACGCGGCAGACCGCCGGTGATGTCCCGGTTCTTCTGCGACTCCTGCGGGATCCGTGCGAGCACCTCGCCGACCGCCACGGTCTGACCGTCGCGGACGGTGATCAGCGCGCCCACCGGGAACGAGATCGTGACCGCGTGGGCGGTGCCGGCGATCTTGG
>JAIYAG010000575.1 GCA_027489195.1 Burkholderiales bacterium
CGTCGCCCGAAGCCGCCGCCGAGGTGCAGCTTGTAGACCTCGCACTTCGCGATCGGCAGCCCCGAGGCGGCCGCGGTGGCGGCGAGCGACGCCTCGCCGTTCTGTGTCGGTGTCCAGACCTCGCAGCGCTCCGGCGTCCAGCGCGCCGTCGCGTTCATCGGCTCCATGGTCGCGTGGTTCTGGTAGGGATAGCCGTACACGGCCTCGACTCGGCGCGCCGCGCCCGCGAGTCCCGCCTTCACGTCGCCCGCCCGGTTCCCGACGAAGGCTTCGGGCGCATCCAGACCGGCCTTGAGCGTGGCTGCGATCGTTTCGCTCGATACCTTCGTGTTCGCGCCGCCGTCCCACTCGATGGTCAGCGCGTCGAGCGCGACCTTGGCCTGCCACCAGGTGTCCGCGACCACCGCCACCGCGTCGTCGCCGACCTGCAGCACGCGGCGCACGCCGGGCATGCGTTCGGCCTTCGGCGCGTCGAACCTCACCACCTTGCCGCCGAACACCGGACAGGCCCGGATCGCAGCATTCAGCATGCCGGGCAGCTTCAGGTCGGCGCCATACACCTGGCTGCCGTCGAGCTTGGGCGCCGTGTCCAGGCGCTTGAGCGGCTTGCCCGCGATCTTCCAGTCCTTGGGGTCCTTGAGCGGCGGGCTCTCGGGCACCGGCAGCTTCGCGGCCGCTGCGCTCACCTGGCCGTAGGTCACGCTGCGCCCACTTCCCGCATGGGTGATGGTGCCGCGCTCCGCGCGGCACTCCGAGGCCGGCACGTTCCAGCCCTGTGCCGCCGCCTGAACCAGCATCATCCGGGCCGCGGCGCCGCCCTGGCGCACGTAGTCGTGCGACTCGCGGATGCCGCGGCTGCCGCCGGTCGACATGTTCCGCCAGACCCGATTGCGGGCGAGGTTCTGGCCGGGCGTCGGGTACTCGGTCGTGACGCGGGCCCAGTCGCAGTCGAGCTCCTCGGCCACGAGCTGCGCCAGGCCGGTCAGCGTGCCCTGCCCCATCTCGGAGCGGGCGATGCGCACGACCACGGTGTCGTCGGGCTTCACCACGACCCAGGCGTTGATCTCGGGGGCGAGCTGCTGCGCGTGAGCCTCGTCGCCGAACGGCAGCGACAGGCCGAGCGACAGGCCGCCGAACGCCGCGGCCGAGCCGACGACGAATCGGCGCCGCGCGGGCGCCTCGGGGAGAATCGGATGTGCTGCCATGGATGCGCGCCTCAGGCCTTGGGTGTGCCGCCGTCGGCGGCGACATGGATCGCCGCGCGCACGCGGTTGTAGGTGCCGCAGCGGCAGATGTTGGTCATGGCATCGTCGATCTCGGCATCCGTGGGCCGGGGCTTCTCCTTGAGGAGCGCCGCCGCGGCCATGATCATCCCCGACTGGCAGTAGCCGCACTGCGGCACGTCCAGGGCGAGCCAGGCTTTCTGCACCGGGTGGCTGACGCCGCTCGACAGCCCCTCGATGGTGGTGATCTTCTGGGCAGGCTGCAGGGCTGCCAGGGGCATCACGCAGCTGCGCACCGCCGCGCCGTCGATGTGCACGGTGCACGCCCCGCATTGCGCCACGCCGCAGCCGTACTTGGTGCCGGTCAGCCCGAGCTGCTCGCGCAGGACCCACAGCAGCGGCGTGTTCGGATCGGCCTGGACCTCGAGGTCGCGCCCGTTGACGTTCAGTGTCGGCATCGTCTCCCCCCTTTTAGGGATGCCTACGGACAGTAACCGCGACCCCCTGTCCGATACCAGCGGGGACCCTGCAAATCGGGACGGATCGATATCGACCTCTGTCCAGGCACCGACCCGTTCCCGAGCCGAAGTGTCCACGACACTTGACATTCATGACTGTAAGACGACAATGACAGCCGCGGCACCCTCGTGCGGGATCAGCACGAACCTGCTTCACTCTCTTAGGAGTTCGCACCATGTCCGATCCGACAGCGTCCGACCCGAACCGGGTCTGGTCGACCGGCTTGACGGAACCCGAGTCCCAGGAACTGCACCGGCACCTCATCCAGGGCACGCAGATCTTCGGCGTCATCGCGGCGTTCGCGCACCTGCTCGCGTACATCTACTCGCCCTGGCTCAAGTAGCCCACTAGGAGCCAACGATGATCTACGGAAAGATTTGGCTTCACGTGAAGCCCGGCGTCGGTATTCCCGTGTTCCTCGGCGCGGTCGCGGTCAGCTCGTTCGCGGTCCACGTTGCCCTGGTCACGAACACCACCTGGGTCAAGCGCTTCCTGAACGGCGGCACCGGCGCGAAAGCGGCGATGGTCGAGCAGGCACCGGTCGCGATGGTCCCGGATCCGGGCAGCACCGTATTGGTGGCGGCTTCGCCCCAGGCGTCCAAGTAGCGAGCGGCTCCGCTCGCGAAGCGATTCGCGGGTGGGATCGACGATCCCGCCCGCAATCGCCTCGCCGCCGCCCCCCATCGTTCGGTCGACGGACCCCAGCGCCTCATCCCGCGCCATGACGACACGATGAACGATCTCGCCCGACAGCTGATGCGAGGCTGGGTCGGCCTCGGCACCCGGTTCCTCCCGTTCGCCGATGCGGCGAGCCCCGACCTGCCGCTGTCCCGGCTGCTGCGCCTCGCGCTGTTCCAGGTCTCCGTCGGCATGGCGCTCGTGCTGCTCGTGGGTACGCTGAACCGCGTGATGATCGTCGAACTGCAGGTGCCGGCGTCGCTGGTCGCGGTGATGATTGCCCTGCCTGTGCTCTACGCGCCGTTCCGCGCACTGATCGGTCACCGCTCCGACCACCACCGCTCCGAACTCGGCTGGCGGCGCGTGCCCTACATCTGGATGGGCACGCTGGTGCAGTTCGGCGGCCTGGCGATCATGCCGTTCGCGCTGCTGGTGCTGGGCGGACGCGGGGACGCGACGTCCTGGCCGGCGTGGATCGGGCCGATGGCCGCCGGCGTGGCCTTCCTGCTCGTCGGCGCCGGCCTGCATACCGTGCAGACCGCGGGCCTGGCGCTCGCCACCGACCTGTCGCCGCCCGAGTCGCATCCGAGGGTGGTCGGCCTGATGTACGTGATGCTGCTGTTCGGCAGCATCGCCAGCGCGATGGTGTTCGGTTCGCTGCTCGCCGACTTCAGCCCCGGCCGCCTGATCCAGCTGATCCAGGCATCGGCGGTCGCGACCCTGGTGCTCAACACGACGGCGCTCTGGAAGCAGGAGACGCGGCGGCCGGCGCGTGGCGGGCGCCGTCCCGAGGCGCCTCCCTTCTCCGAAGCCTGGCGCACCTACACGGCGCTGCCGGGTGCCCGACGCCGGCTGATGGCGATCGGGCTCGGCACCATGGCCTTCGGCATGCAGGACGTGCTGCTCGAGCCCTACGGCGGGCAGGTGCTCGGCATGACGGTCGGCGCGACCACCGCGCTCACTGCGAGCCTGGCCTTCGGAGGACTCTGCGGCTTCAGCCTCGCGTCGTGGGTGCTCGGTCGCGGCGCTGATCCTCACCGCATGTCGATCGCCGGCGCGCTGGTCGGCATTCCCGCCTTCGCGCTGGTCATCGCCTCGCCCGCGCTCGGCTCGGTGAATGCCTTCGTCCTCGGTGTCCTGGGCATCGGCCTCGGCGGCGGTCTGTTCGGTCACGGCACGCTCACCGCCACGATGAACCACGCCCCCGCAGACCAGGCCGGCCTCGCGCTCGGTGTCTGGGGGGCCGTGCAGGCGACCACCGCGGGCGTCGCGGTCGCGGTCGGCGGGCTGACGAGCGATGCGGTCGGCGCCCTCGCCGCCCACGGCGTCCTCGGCGCCTCGTTCGCGGCCCGCACCACCGGTTACGCGACCGTCTATGCGCTGGAGATCCTGCTCCTGACCGTGACCATCGCGCTGATGGCGACGCTCGTTCGCGCGCCCCGGTCGGCCTCGGCGGCTGTCGCGCCGGCACCATGACCCCGTTCCGCCCCTCCCCGAACCGCCGCGTGCCTGCCGGGCCCGCATCACGGATCGTCCGCAGCCCCACGCCTGCCGCTCGCGCGGGCACCTAGGAGTTCATCTTGCCCCTCACCTTCTGGATCTTCATCGCGCTGATGGTCATCGTCGCCGGCGGCATGCTCAACGCGTACTACTGGCGCAACGTGCGCGAGGAGCATCAGTACCGGGTGCGCAAGTGGAAGGAGCGCGGGACCCCCCAGCAGTCCTGAATCGCCGGCGGGGCGGCCGACGCGGGACGTGACGCGCGCGGCCCGCCCGTCAGCCCTTTCCGCCGGTGCTTCCCAGTGCCTTGAGCAGCCACTGGATGGCGGAGCCGGCCAGCAGCGCTGCGAACGCGGCGCAGTTCAGCGCGGCGACCAGTCCGATCAGCACGCCGCCGACCTCGAGGCCGA
>JAIYAG010000554.1 GCA_027489195.1 Burkholderiales bacterium
GCGGCCAGCCGCTCGGGGTCGAGGTCGACCCGGTCGGCGTAGGCGGACAGCGTCGAGCCGGCCTCGCCGGCCTGGATCGCTGCGGTCTCGATCATCTCGAGCACCGGGGCGAGGGTGGCGTCGACCGTGGCCAGCGCCTTGAGCTTCTGGTGGATCGCCTGCAGCCGATCGGCGATCGCATCGTCGCCGTCGGCGAGCGCATCCGCGAGCCCGCGGGCGCCTTCGATCAGGGTCGCGGCATGCGCGAGCCGCTTCTGCTCTGCGGCCAGTTCCTGCCATTCGCCCAGGACCGGGGCGACCAGTGCGAGCTCGTCGACCTGCCACTGCAGGCGCTCTCGCTCGAGCGACAGTTCGCGTGCGCTGCCGCGCGCGCGCTCCAGATCGCGCTCGAGCGCACGCCAGCCCGCGTGGGCCTGCGCCACGGCGGCGAGCTCGGCCGACACCCCGGCGAAGCGGTCGAGCAGTCCGCGCTGCCCGTCGGGCCGCAGCATCGACTGCGACGCGTGCTGGCCGTGCACCTCGATCAGGCCCTCGCCGATCTCGCGCAGCAGCGCGACGGTGGCCGGATGCCCGTTCACCAGCGCCCGGGAGCGGCCGTCCGCCTCGACCACGCGGCGCAGCAGCACCAGCCCCGGGTCACCGGACAGGTCGCGCTCGGCGAGCCAGGCCTCGAGCCGGGCGTCGGTGGTGAACTCGGCCACGATGTCGGCGCGCTGAGTGCCCTCGCGTACCACCGACGGGTCGGCACGCAGCCCGGTGGCCAGTCCGATCGCGTCGATCAGGATCGACTTGCCGGCGCCGGTCTCGCCCGACAGCACGGTGAAGCCGGGCCCGAACTCGAGTTCGACGGCCTCGACGATGACGAAGTCGCGCAGACGCAGGGCGGTGAGCATCGCCGGTTCAGGAACGCGGCGCGAGGCTGGGCATCTCGTGCCAGTTGAGCTTGGAGCGCAGCGTGGCGTAGTAGCTGTACCCGCTCGGATGCAGGAAGCGCGCGCTGTAGGCGGCCCGCCGCACCTCGATCACGTCGCCGATCTGCAGGTCGACGAAGGTCTGCATGTCGCAGTTCAGGCGCGGCTCGCGGCCGTCCGCGACGCTCATGCTGATGACGGACGAGGAGGGCAGCACGATCGGGCGGTTCGACAGCGCCTGCGGCGCGACCGGCACCAGCACCAGGCCGTCGAGCGACGGATGCAGGATCGGCCCGGCGCACGACAGGGCGTAGGCGGTGGAGCCGGTGGGCGTGGCGACGATCAGGCCGTCGGCGCGCTGGCTGTACATGTAGAGCCCGTCGACATGGACCTGGACCTCGATCATGCCGGCGCGCGAGCTGCGGCTGACGACGACGTCGTTGACCGCGCTCGCCTCGAAGACCACGCTGGCGTCGCGGGTCACCCGGGCCTGGAGGATCGACCGGTCCTCGGCCTCGAAGTGTCCGTCGAGCACCGCGCCGAGGGCGTCGGACCACTGCAGCAGCGGGATGTCCGTGATGAAGCCGAGCCGCCCGTGGTTGATGCCGACGAGGGGCACGCCGTGCGGCGCCAGTTCCCGGGCGATGCCGAGCATGGTGCCGTCACCGCCGACGATGACCGCGAGGTCGGCCGCCTCGCCGATCTCGTGGAGATCGGCCCTGGGCAGGCTGCGCAGGCCGAGCGTGTCGGCGATCCCGGCCTCGAACAGCACGCGCAGGCCGCGTTGGTCGAGGAAGGCACCGATCTCGCCCAGGGTCTGGGCCGTGCCGTCGGACTGCTGCTTGCCGAACAGCGCGATGGTCTTGAACGGTGGGGACATGGCGCCATTTCACCACAGATTCCCGGCCGCCCCGCCGCGGATGGCCTAGGCCGGGAGGCGGTCGCCGCCGGTGCCCTGCGCGTCCCCGCCGGAGGGGCCGCGGGTTACCGGCGTTGGCAACGCCCGAGTTTCGGTCTATAAATCCCACCCATGCTGGACCCCCGCGCTAGGACTCTCCTCAAGACGCTGATCGAACGGTACATCGCCGACGGCCAACCGGTCGGCTCCCGCACGCTCTCCCGCTACTCCGGGCTCGACCTGTCGCCGGCCACCGTCCGCAACGTGATGGCCGACCTCGAGGAGCTCGGGCTGATCACCAGCCCCCACACCTCGGCCGGCCGCATTCCCACGCCGCGCGGCTACCGGCTGTTCGTGGACCGGCTGATCACCGTCCAGCCCCTCGAGGTCGAGCACGCCGAGCGCCTGCACGGCAGGCTCCATGCCGACGAGCCGCAGCGCGTGCTCGCGCAGGCCGCTCACCTGCTGTCGAACCTGACGCAGTTCGCCGGGGTGGTGATGACCCCGCGGCGCAGCTCGAGCTTCAAGCAGGTCGAGTTCCTGCGGCTCGCCGACAAGCGCGTGCTGCTGATCATCGTCACCCCCGAGGGCGACGTGCAGAACCGCATCCTGCATGCCGACCGCGAGTACACGCACAGCGAGCTCACCGAGGCGTCGAACTACATCAACCTGCATTTCGCGGGCCAGGACTTCGAGACGATCCGCCAGCGGCTGCGCCACGAGCTCACCAGCCTGCGCGACGACATCACCGGCCTGCTGCACAAGGCCGTCGCCGCCGGCAACGAGGCCGCGGCCGAGCAGGCCGAGACCGTGATGATCAGCGGCGAGCGCAATCTGGTGGCGGTCCACGA
>JAIYAG010000420.1 GCA_027489195.1 Burkholderiales bacterium
GCGGCCGGATGCATGCCGCCCAGGCCGCAGGCCGAGGCGTCGGCGGGCGAGCCGATGCGCCGCAGCGTCCGGGTCGGTGCGCCGCTGGGCATCGAGCTCAGCCTTCTGCAGGGCGGGCGGGCTGGTGCGACGCGGGTGATCCTCGTGCACGGCACGCCGGGCGACGCGAACGGCTGGATCGATCACCTGCTGCATCCCTCGGCCGACATGGAGGTCGTCGCGCTCGATCGCCCCGGGTTCGGCCGCAGCGGCCCGGACGGCGCACTGCCCCGCCTCGCCGACCAGGCCGCGGCGGTCGCCGCGCTGCTGCCCGAAGACGGCACGCCGGCGGTGCTGCTCGGGCACTCGCTCGGCGGCCCGGTCGTCGCACGCGTGGCGGCCGACCATCCGACGCGCGTGTCCGCGATCGTGCTGCTCGCCGCGGCGCTCGATCCGGCGCTCGAGACGATCCACCCGATGCAGCACGTGGGCGCGTGGCGCCCGGTGCGCGGCCTGCTGCCCCGGACGATCCGCAACGCCAACGCCGAGCTGATGGCGCTCGAGGCCGAGCTCGAGGCGCTCGCGCCCGCGCTCGCCTCGATCGTCGCGAAGGTGGTGATCATGCACGGCACGCTCGATCCGCTCGTGCCGGTGGCGAACGTGGCGTACGCACAGGCCCGCCTCACGGGCGCGCGCTGCGTGCGCACGGTACTGCTCGAGGGCCGCGACCACTTCCTGCCGTGGAACGCCTTCGACGAGGTCCAGCGGGCCGTGCGCATGGCGCTGGAGCCGGGATGCTGAACGCCTGGCACGCGCTCGTCGCCGCCTTCGGCGCGGCGCTCGACGGCATGGGCGATCCCTGGACGATCGCGCTCGCGCTGGCCCTCACCACGCTGCTGGTGGAGGACCTCGCGATCGCCGCGGGGGTCGCGCTGGCCACGCAGGGGGCGATCTCCTGGCCGCTGTCGCTGTTCGCGGTCGGCGGCGGCATCGCGATCGGCGACCTCGGCCTCTACGCGCTGGGGCTCGGCGCGACCCGGTTCCCGCTGCTGCGCCGCTACGACGTGGCGATGCGCTTCGAAGGCACGCGGGCGACGCTGCTGCGGCGGCTGCCGAGCGCCGTGCTGGTGGCGCGCGTGGTGCCCGGCCTTCGGCTCGTCACCTATACCGCCTGCGGCGCGCTGCGCGTGCCGTTCGCCCCCTTCGCCGCCTGGGTCGCCCTCGCGGTGACGGCATGGACCGCCGGCCTGTACGGGCTCGCCGTCGCCGTGGGCGCCGCGCTCGCCGAGCGCCTCGGCCTGCCCGCGCCGGTGGCGGTGGCGCTGCCGATCCTGCTGTTCGCCGCCGCCGTGCCGCTGGTGCGTGCGCTGCGTGCGTCCCGACGCCGTGCTTCCCAGGAACCTGTCCGATGAATGCCTCCGCCTCCGCCTCCGCCTCCGCCTCCACGCCCGCTTGTGGCCCGATGCCCGCGCCCGCGGGCCCGTGGGTCGACCCCGCCGCTGCGCCGCAGCCGCACGCCGGCATGCCGCCCTTCGACACCTCCGGCCCGCCGATCAGCTTCTTCGAGTTCTGGCCGATGTGGGCGTTCTATCCGCCGGTCGCGCTGTATGCCGGCTGGCTGATGCTGCGCCACCGGGGCGTGCTGCTGCCGACCGCGGCGAACCCGTCCTTCCCGGGCGGTGGCTTCTTCGGCGAGAGCAAGGCGCGGATCCTCGCGCTGGCCGTCGAGCACCTGCCCGCGTGGGTCGCGCCCTTCGTGCGCATCGACCGGCCGGTCGCGGCGCTCGCCGATCCGGCGCGCGAGGCCGAGCTCGCGCTCGCGCGGCTCGCGGCCGCAGGCATCGCGCTGCCGGTGGTCGCCAAGCCCGACCTCGGCTGCCGTGGCGCGGGCGTGAAGCTCGTGCGCACGCCCGAGGCCCTGCGCGCCTATCTGGCCGCGTTCCCCGAGGACGCGTCGCTCGTGCTGCAGCGCCTGGTGCCGCACGAGGGCGAGGCGGGGATCTTCTACTGCCGCGAGCCGGGCGAGGCGCGCGGGCGCATCGTCTCGATCACGCTCAAGTACTTCCCCTACGTGCGCGGCGACGGCCGGCGCACGCTGCGCGAGCTCATCCTCGACGACCCGCGCGCCGGCCGCCTGCAGCACCTGTACCTCGGGCGGCACGCGGCGCGGCTCGACCAGGTGCCCGCCGCCGGCGAGGCCGTCCGGCTCGCCTTCGCCGGCAGCCACAGCCGCGGCGCGATCTTCCGCAACGGCACGCATCTCGTGACCGAAGCGATGGAGGCCCGCTTCGAGGCGATCGCAAGACGCCTGCCGGAGTTCCACTTCGGCCGCTTCGACGTGCGCTTCGAGTCCTTCGCCGAGCTGCAGCGGGGGCGCGGCTTCACCATCGTCGAGATCAACGGCGCGGGCGCCGAGAGCACGCACATCTGGGACCGGCGCACCGGGCTGCTGCAGGCCTGGGCGGACCTCATGCTCCAGTACCGCGCACTGTTCCGGATCGGCGCGGCCAACCGCGCGCGCGGCTTCGCGCCGATGCGGATGGCCGACTTCGTGCGGGACTACCGGCGCGAGAAGCACCTGACCCCGCTCTATCCGCCGACCGACTGATGCCCCGCCGCGCTGGCGCCCGACATCGTGCGTAACACGCGGCGCTCCGCCACGACAGATCGGCATCCACTTCAATCCAGAGGCTTCGAGATGAACCCGTCCTCCCCCCGCCGCGCACTGCTCGCCGCCGGTCTGCTCGCCGTCTTCGCGCCCCGCTTCGCGCTCGCCGCGGAGCCGGCGGTCAACACGCTCAAGAACAGCTTCTTCGGCGGGCGCACCGACACCGCCATCAACGGCTACGACGCCGTCGCGTACTTCAACGTCGGCCGCCCGGTGAAGGGCGACGACCGCTTCGTCCACGAATGGATGGGCGCCAAGTGGAAGTTCTCGTCGCAGGCCAACCTCGACCTGTTCAAGGCGAACCCCGAGCGATGGGCGCCTCAGTACGGCGGCTACTGCGCCTACGGGGTCGCCCAGGACAAGCTGGTGAAGGTCGAGCCGGAGCAGTTCACCGTGCGCGACGGCAAGCTCTACCTGAACTACGACGCCGACGTGCAGGCGACCTGGCTCAAGGACACCGCGGGCTACGTCCGCGCCGCGGACGGCAAGTTCCGCTCGCTGCTGGGCAAGTGACCCGGCCCGCCCCGAGGACCCCCACCATGAACTGGCTGAAGAAGAACGGGCACTGGCTGCTGACCGCCTACGTCGCC
The DNA here is from genome assembly GCA_027489195.1 of Burkholderiales bacterium. GTDB lineage: Bacteria > Pseudomonadota > Gammaproteobacteria > Burkholderiales > Burkholderiaceae_E > UBA4615. The sequence goes on from JAIYAG010000420.1 coordinate 3,238, forward strand.
TTCGTGTTCGTGCAATCGCTGTTCTTCAAGTTCACCGGCTCGCCGGAGACCGTCTACATCTTCGAGGGCAAGCTCGATCCCTGGGCCGCGACGCTCGGGTTCGGGGGCGTCTTCGCACCCGGCGGCCTCTTCTCGGCCAAGATCGTGGGCGTGTTCGAGCTGATCGCCTCCGTGCTGCTGGTGGCGGGCGCCGCCCTGTCGAACCGCGTGCTGCAGGTGCTTGGCGCGGCGCTGGGGCTGGGCGTCATCAGCGGCGCGATCTTCTTCCACCTGTTCACGCCGCTGGGCATCGCGGTGGTGAACACCGACGGCAGCAGCGACGGTGGCGAGCTGTTCGCGCTCGCCTGCGGCGTGTGGGTGGCCTGCGCGGCGCTGCTCTGGATCCGCCGCGAGGTCTGGATGGGCTGGCTGCCCGGGCGTTGAGCCGTGCGCCGTCACCGTAGAATCGAGTGCGACTGGGCGCGTCCGCGCCCCGACCGGCAGCCCGGAGGGCCCATGAGCATCGACGTCCACACCGACGGCGGCATCGCGACGATCGCGTTCGCCCGCCCCGACAAGAAGAACGCCATCACCGCGGCGATGTACGCGGCCATGGCCGACGGGCTTGCCGCCGCGGCCGCGGACCCGGCGGTGCGCGCGGTGCTGATCACCGGCAGCGCCGAGTGCTTCACCGCCGGCAACGACCTGCAGGACTTCCTAGCCAATCCGCCGTCGGGCGGCGAGAGCCCGGTGTGGCGCTTCCTGCACGGGCTGGCCGGTTTCGCCAAGCCGGTGGTCGCCGCGCCCTGCGGGCCGGCGGTCGGCGTGGGCACCACGCTGCTGCTGCACTGCGACCTCGTCTACGCCGGCGACAACGCGCGCTTCTCGGTGCCGTTCGCCGCGCTCGGCCTGTGCCCGGAGGCCGCCTCCAGCCTGCTGATGCCCGCCGTCGCCGGCTGGCAGCGGGCGGCCGAGAAGCTGCTGCTCGGCGAGTCCTTCGGCGCCGACGAGGCCCGCGAGATGGGCATCGTCAACCGCGTGCTGCCGGCGGCCGAGGCGATCGGCTTCGCCCGCTCGCAGGCCGCCAAGCTCGCCTCGCTGCCGCCGGCCTCGCTGCGCGAGACCAAGCGGCTGATGAAGGGCGCGCTCGCCGAGGCGATCCCGAAGCGGATGGCCGAGGAGGGCGAGGTGTTCGGCCGGATGCTGCGGGCCCCCGAGGCGCGCGAGGCCTTCACCGCGTTCTTCGAGAAGCGCCGTCCGGACTTCTCGCGCTTCGACTGAGCAGGCGATGCGGGGCGCGCTCGGCCTGGCCGCGGCACTGCCGCTCGCGCCGC
>JAIYAG010000449.1 GCA_027489195.1 Burkholderiales bacterium
GATCGGCAAGGATACCCGCATCTCCGGCTACATGCTGGAGTCCGCACTGGAGGCGGGCCTGTCCGCCGCGGGTCTCAAGGCCATTCTGATGGGCCCCATGCCCACCCCGGCCGTCGCCTACCTGACCCGCGCGCTGCGGCTGTCGGCGGGCGTCGTCATCAGCGCCTCGCACAATCCGTTCGACGACAACGGCATCAAGTTCTTCTCGGCCGACGGCAACAAGCTGCCCGACGAGACCGAGTCGATGATCGAGGCGGCGATCGAGGCCCCGATGGGGTGCGTGCGCTCCGAGCAGCTCGGACGCGCCAAGCGCATCGACGATGCCGCCGGCCGCTACATCGAGTTCTGCAAGAGCACCTTCCCCTCCGACTTCGACCTGCGCGGCATGAAGCTGGTCGTGGACTGCGCGCACGGCGCCGCCTACCAGACCGCGCCGCACGTGTTCCACGAGCTCGGCGCCGACGTGGTCGCCGTGGGTGCCTCGCCCAACGGCCTGAACATCAACGACAAGGTCGGCGCGACCCACCCCGAAGCCCTCAGGCGCGCGGTCCTCGAGCACAAGGCCGACCTCGGCATCGCCCTCGACGGCGACGCCGACCGGCTGCTGATGTGCGACGGCGACGGCCGCCTCTACAACGGCGACGAGCTGCTCTACCTGATCGTGCGCGACCGCACGCGCAACCGTCACGTGCCCGGTACGGTGGGCACGCTGATGTCGAACTTCGGACTCGAGCAGGCCTTCCAGCGGCTCGGCGTGGCGTTCGATCGCGCGAAGGTCGGCGACCGCTACGTGCTCGAGACCCTGCAGCAGCGCGGCTGGCTGTTCGGTGGCGAGAGCTCGGGTCACCTGCTGTGCCTCGACTGCCACACCACGGGCGACGGCACGATCAGTGCACTCCAGGTGCTCGGCGCGATCCGTCGCAGCGGCCTGTCGATGTCCGCCCTCACCGGCGACCTGGTCCTCTATCCGCAGCGTCTGATCAACGTGCGCGTCGACAAGGGCTTCGACTGGCAGCACCACGACGGGCTGGCGACGGCGCGGGCCGAGGTCGAGCGCGAGCTCGGCAAGGACGGGCGCGTGCTGATCCGGCCCTCGGGCACGGAGCCGCTGCTGCGGGTGATGGTCGAGGCCCGCAGCGACGATGTCGCGGAACGTCTGGCGCGGCAGATGGCCGACGCGGTCGCCGTCTGAGGACGGCCCCGGGGCTGCGCTCGCGCAGCCCCGTTCACGATTGGCGCTGCGTCCTCGCAGCCCCGTTCACGCTCCGCGCGGCGCGCTCAGAGGTTCGGCTGTGCCAGGTAGGCGGCGATGTCCTGCATGTCGTAGCCGGTCAGGACCGGGAAGGCCAGCGCCCCCATGCCGCCCTTGTTGGCGGTGATGGCCCGGGAGATCACCTGCCAGTCGCCCGCGGCGGACAGGATGTTGCTGATGTTCGAGCTCGGCGCGCCGTGGCACTGCACGCAGGCCAGCGCGGTGTTGGGCAGGTCGCTGTAGATCTGCTTGCCGCGCACGGCGTCGCCCGGGACGGCGGCCGGTGCCGGGGCAGGAGCGGGGGAGGGGGCCGAAGCCGGTGCCGGAGCCGGTGCGGCGGATGCGGCCGGTGCGGGGGCGGGCGCCGGTGACGCGGCGGGTGCGGCCGCCGGAGCCGGTGCGCCGGCGATGGGGGTCGGTGTGCCGGTCGCAGGGTCGCCGCCACCGCCGCAGGCCGCGAGTGCGCCGGCCGTCATCGCGGCCGCCAGCCGGATCGAGATCGAGATGGACTGCTTCATCGTGCGCTCCGCATGCGCGCCGTCGGTTGCGCGGCGCAGCAGCAAGCGTGCCGAGAGCGGAGCGGGTTTCGGCCGACGCGCGGACGGACGGTCGAGGCGGTGCTCCGGGCGGTCGGGACGGACCCGCCTGCGACCGCTCGTCCGGACTCAGATGCCGGGCGAGGCCAGGTAGGCCGCCAGGTCGCGGAAGTCGGCGTCGGCGAGCTTGTCGCCGAACTGTCCCATGGTGCCCAGGTTCGTCTGGACCGCATTGCGCAGCATCGTCTCGTAGCCCGCCGCGGTGGTGTCGGCCCGCCGGACCATCGTGACGCTCATGTGGCAGTCGCTGCAGGCGTTGATCGAGCCGGGCACCGCGGCGTAGAGCTGCTTGCCGCGGACCGCGTCGCCGACCGGCGCAGCGGGCGCCGGTGCCGGCGCTGGTGTCGGTGCGGCGGCCGCCGGTGCCGGTGCAGGCGACCGCGTGCCCGTCACGGACGGTTTCGTCGGGGCGCCGGCGCTGCGGGTGACCACCGTGGCCTGCGAAGGGTCCGGAAGCGGGTCGCTGCCGTCGACCATGCCGCAGGCAGCGAGTGCCGCCGTCATCAGCAGGCACGCTGCGCGGATCGTCGTCGGACGGTGTCGGGTCATCGTTCGCTCCGGGTGGGTCGCCGACCGCTCGGACGACGCAGACGACAGCGTGCCGGGCCGCGTCGCGACCCTTCGCGACGAACCGCGCGAACGGCGCGATCCGCGTTCCGGACGGCGCCGGAGTGCGTCGATGCCACAGTCGGGGCCGCCCCGGACGGCGAGGGGGCGGGTGCTACACTCGGCTGTCGTCGGGGCGTAGCTCAGCCCGGTAGAGTGCTTGCTTTGGGAGCAAGATGTCGGAGGTTCGAATCCTCTCGCCCCGACCATTGAGCTATACTTGCGGTCTTGCCCCCGCAGGACCGTTCTGCCCGTAGCTCAGCTGGACAGAGCATCGGCCTTCTAAGCCGAGGGTCACAGGTTCGAGTCCTGTCGGGCAGGCCAGCTTCAGGCCGAATGAATGGCCGAATGTTTGGGCGAATGTACGGCCGGCTGAACATCAGCCGGTGGCAAGTCGAGTTCTACCCGTTGCGGCGCTGGTCGCAGCGGTTCCGGTGGTGGCTGTAGCTCAGTTGGTAGAGTCCTGGATTGTGATTCCAGTTGTCGTGGGTTCGAGTCCCATCAGCCACCCCAC
>JAIYAG010000063.1 GCA_027489195.1 Burkholderiales bacterium
CGCCCAGCCCTCGTCGCCATGGATCTTCATGTACGACCAGAGGTTGTCGAGATCGAGCGAGACGCTCGCGATGCGCTGCGGCGCGCTCACGCCCGAGTCTCCGGGGCGCTTGGCACCGTGCCGGCCTGCATCGCGCGCCGCAGCGCCGCGAGCCGCTGCTCGACGACGCCCAGGGTCTCGTCGACGTTGAGCGTGCCCTGCGCGATCTGCGCCGAGTTGAGCTGGAACACGTTGGGCACGCCGGTCTCGACGGTCGGCATCGCCCGCCCGGTGTAGTCGATCGTGGAGACGGCCAGCACGTGGCGCGCGCGCGCCACCTTCGCGTCCACGACCTGCTTGCGGTCGAAGTGAGGGTGCATGCGCTCGAGCGCGGCCAGGCACGGCTCGAGGATCGCGGCGTCGTCGTGGCCCCACTGCGGGGCGTCCTGCGGCAGGTAGATCGGCAGGTAGACCAGCGAACGCCCGCCGAAGCGCTCCGGCGGCACCAGCGCGGTCATCTCGATGACCCCGGTGAACGGGACCCAGCGGTCCGTCACGTTGGTCACGTAGTAGGTCGACAGCGGCCGTTCGGTCAGCAGCGACACGCAGACGATGCCCTGCGTGACGACCGCGTCGAGGCGGGCGCGCTGTGCGGACGGCAGCCCCTTGCAGGTCGTGGCGAACACCGGCACCGGCAGGGTCGACACCAGCCGGTCGGCGGCGATGCGTCGGCCGTCGGCGAGCGTCGCGACCGCGCCCGAGGCGTGCCCCTCGATCGAGGCGACCCGTGCATCGTGCAGCGTGCGCACGCCCGCCGCGTCGAGCCGGCGCTGCAGCGCCTCGATCACGATCCCGTACCCGCCGTCGATCCAGCCGAACAGCTCGCGCTTGAGACCCGCGCGGCGCGCGGCGTACATGCGCGCGATGATCGCCCAGATGAAGGCCGCGCTCGCCAGCGGCGCGTTGTCGCCGAGCTTGCTGCGCAGCAGCGGCATCCAGATCTTCTCGAGGACACGCGGGCCCGACCAGCGGCGCAGCCAGTCCACGGCGCTCACCTGTTCGAGCGGGCGGTGGTCGCGGATGCGCGAGGCGGCGAAGATCGTGCCGCCGAGGCGCAGCTTGTCGAGCAGCGACAGCGGCGGGAAGCGGAGGAACTCGAGCGAGTCCGACATCGAGTGCATCGCGCCGTCGGTGAAGAAGCCGGTGCGCGTCGTGCCCCAGTGCAGCCGGTCGGCGAGCCCGAGCTCGTCGAGCAGCGCCCGCGTGCGACCGTCCGACAGCAGCACCACATGGTAGAAGCGGTCCCAGTCCAGGCCGCCGATCGACTGCGCGCCGGCCAGTCCGCCGCCCTGGGGCGCGGCCTCGAGCAGCGTCACCGCATGGCCGCTCTGCGCCAGCCTGAGCGCCAGCACCATGCCGAGCAGGCCGCCGCCGGCGATCGCGACCGAGCCGGGGCCGCCGGTCGCGGCGCCCGCCGGCACCCCATTGCCGTCGGCCGTCGCGGGCCGTTCCGTGATCATCGGTGCGCTCATCGGGGCTCCCGCCGGATCTCGCCCAGCGATGCCGCACGCAGCGTCACCCCGAGGTGATAGAGGTCTTCGAAGTAGCGCTTGGTCTGCAGCGCCACCAGGCCGAGGCCGAGCAGCAGCACCGCGAGCACCGCACTGGTGGCGCAGGCGAGCGGCGCGTGCGGATGGGCCGCCAGCACCGCGGCGAGCGCTTCCTGCCAGGAAGCCGCTCCGGCGGTGCGCAGCTCGGCCACCCGCCAGGCGAGGCGGCCGGCGAGGGCGGCCGTCAGCACGAGCAGGGCGAGGCCCGGCGCCATCATCATCGCGAAGGGCCGCAGCATGAAGCCCGAGACGATCGTCGACAGCACGTGCCGCCAGATGCGCATGCTCGAGACGCGCCGCGGGCCGGCCTGCAGCTGCCGGCTCCAGTCGAGCTCCGCGGGCACCTCGACGATGCGCCCGCGCATGACCATCGTCTTGTAGATGATCTCCGGCATGATCTCCATGCCGGTCGAGCGCAGCACCAGCGCGCGCACGAACGGACCGTCATAGGCGCGGACCATGCAGGTCAGCGTCGACAGGCCGCCGCGCGCGAACACGCGCAGGAACCGGTTGCCCCAGATGCTCAGGGTCCGGCGCAGCCACGGAACGTTGGAGACCGCGCCGCCCGCCATGTAGGCCGAGGCGAGCACCAGCTTGGCGCGCTGCGTGCGGATCGCCTCCAGGAGCCTGCCGATGTGCTCGGGCGCGTAGCTCAGGTCGATGTCCAGCGTCACGACGTAGTCGCCGCGCGAGGCCGCGAAGGCCGTCTTGAACGCCTGGCCGAGCCCGAAGTTGCCCGGATGGTGGATCACCCGCAGCGGGAGGTCCGAGGCGCCGATGGCATGCGCGGTCGCGGCGGTCGCATCCACGCTGCCGTCGTCGATCAGCAGCACCTCGAAGCGCCAGGTCCCGACGAGCGTCTCCAGGTACGCCGCGATCTCGGCGTAATGCTCGCGCAGCACCCCGGCTTCGTTGAAGCAGGGCAGCACGAGCGTGACCAGCGGCCGTCGGTCGACGGTGGCAGGGTCCGGATGGGCGAGCGAGGTCGGAACCGGTGCGTTCATGAGAAATGTGAGAGGAAACCGCTCGAGTCTAGGGTCGGCAGGAACATCGTCCTAAGCCAGCGTACGTCGGCCGACCCCTGATCGCGCGGCCGGCCGTCGGACAGCCGTCGGCCGGTCAGCCGACCGGGATGAACGACGGTCGAGGGCGTGCCAGATGCAACAGCCCCCGGTCAGGCCGGGGGCATCGGGGCAGGGGGGGCGGGAGGCCGTGGGCCGGCCGCGCGGCAATCGGCCCCGCGCCGGGGCGTCCGCTCAGGCGGCGCTGCGGACCGTCGCAGCCGCTTCGCGGGCGAGCGCCCGCGCGAAGGCGC
>JAIYAG010000052.1 GCA_027489195.1 Burkholderiales bacterium
CGCCCGCCGCGATCCGACGCTGCCCGACCTGCCCACGATCGCCGAGGCCGGCGTCGCCGGCTACGAATCGGGCGTGTGGTTCGGCCTGGCGGCGCCGGCGGGCACGCCGCGCGACCTCGTGTCGCGCGTGGCGGACGAGGCGATCAAGGGGACGAAGTCGCCGGAGTTCGTCAAGCGGATGACCGAGCTCGGATACGTGATCATCGGCGCCGGACCGGACACGATGGCAGACATGAACCGGGCCGAAGTCGCCCGCTGGGGTCCGATCGTCAAGGCGTCGGGCGCGAAGGCCGAGTAGCCACAGCGCCTGGGCGGCCGGGCGTGCCCCAGGCCGCCAGGCCGCCCGACATGCCCGAGGCGACCTGCAGGCCCGCGCCGGGAGGCGACCCCTTCCCGCGGTGGCGCGCGACACGGCGCCACCCGCACACGCCCTCTGTGTCGCGTGCGGGCCGACGGAACGAGGGCATGCGTCGCCTTCGAACCGCCGGCCGTCCCCGGCGGGGGTCGGCGCGACGCACCGGCTTGTAGAGTGGGACATTCTTCCTCGGCCCACGATGCACCCCGTTCCCGCCCCCACGCCGCCTGCAGACAGCGTCGAACCGCATGCGCCCGCGCCGGACGACCCCGTGAAGCCGCCCGGCACCGGGTCGGCGCCGCGGTCGCGCGCCGCCCGTGCGGGCGCAGGCGGCGAACGGCGTGCCAGCGGGCGTCCGGGCATCGCGTCGCCGCCGACCGGCACGGAGTCCGAGGACACCCTGCCCCTTCCCGGCACACGCCCGAGGATCGGCCTGCCGATCCTGCTGCCGGCGACCGGCGCGGCGGTGATCCTGCTGGCCCACGGCCTGCTCGGGGCACTGATCTACGGCCTGGACTGGAATCCCACCCCCGACATGCTGCTCGCCGGCAGTGCGGCGACCGGGATGATCGTCTCGTTCGCCCTGCTGTCGACGGCCGGACAATGGCTGGGGCGGCGCATCGGCAAGATCATCGAGGTGCTCGAGCGCACCCAGGTGGGCGACTACTCCCAGCGCGTCGAGAGCGGCCTGCACGACGACGTCGGCATGCTGGCGCGCCGGGTGAACCTGCTGGTGTCGACGTCCGCGGCCCGCGAGAAGCGGATCATCGAATCCGCACTCTCGGACCCGCTCACCGGCCTGCCGAACCGCACCCTGCTCACCGAGCGGATCCGCCATTCGCTGGCCATCTCGCGACGGGCCCGCACGCCGTTCTGCGTGGCGGTGGTCGACCTCGACCGGTTCAAGTTCATCAACGACACGCTCGGCCACGCCGCCGGCGACACGGTGCTGCGCGAGGTCGCCCGCCGGCTGCGCGCGACGGTGCGCGAGACGGACACGGTCGCACGGCTGGGCGGCGACGAGTTCGTGCTGCTGCTGGTGGGCAGCGAGGACGCCGGCCGCGAGGTCTGCACGCGGATCCTGGCGGCGATGCGCACGCCGCTCGCGCACCGCGACCAGCTCATCGACATCGGCCTGTCGATCGGTCTCTCGGTGCATCCGCAGCACGGCGACGACGATGTCACGCTGCTGCGCCATGCCGACACGGCGATGTACCGCGCCAAGCGCCGACGCGCCGGCGTCGAGGTGTTCGACGGCGAGCTGCACGAGGTGCGACGCAGCTACCTGTCGATGCTCGGCGAGCTGCGCACCGCCCTGCAGGGCGGGCAGCTCGTGCTCGACTACCAGCCCAAGCTCGACCTCACGAGCGGGCTGATCGTGGGCGTCGAAGGGCTGGTGCGCTGGAACCATCCGACCCGCGGCCGCGTGCCGCCCGGGGAGTTCATCCCGTTCGCCGAGCAGACCGGCTTCATGCGCGAGATCACCCCGTGGGTGATCGCCGAGGGCGTGCGCTTCGCGGCCGAGATCACCGCGCGCGGCATGCTGCTGAACGTGTCGCTCAACGTGTCCGCGCAGGACATCGAGAATCCGGCGCTGTCGGGCCGCGTGGCCGAGATCCTCGCCGAGCGCAAGCTCGATGCCAGCCGGATCACGCTGGAGATCACCGAGAGCGGACTGCTGAGCGAGACCGAGAACGCGCTCAGCAACCTGCAGTCGATCGCGGCACTCGGGGTGCGGCTCTCGGTCGACGACTTCGGCACCGGGTACGCGACGCTCAAGCAGCTGCAGAAGCTGCCGGTGCACGAGCTGAAGATCGACCGGTCGTTCGTGAGCGGCATGAACACCAACCGGGGCAACGAGACGATCGTGCGTTCGACCGTCGACCTGGCCAAGCAGCTCGGGCTCAGGACGATCGCCGAGGGGGTCGAGACCGTCGCCGAGCTGCGCGCGCTCGCCTCGATGGGCTGCGACGAGATCCAGGGCTACTACCTCGCCAAGCCCATGCCCTCGGCCGAGGTGATCACCTGGGTCGAGATGCGGCACGCGCTGTACGCGAGCTCCCGAGAGACCTACTTCCGCACGCTCGTCGAACGCTGACGCGGGGCAGGCCGGATTCGGCAGGCATGGCGCTTGCCTCGCAGGACCTCGACGGCCGGCCGCATGCCCGGCCCCACTCGAGCCGGAGTCCCCGATGAGCACCCCCAGCCCCGATCCGGACTACGCCGCCGGACAGGACCGGCGCCGCGACGCGTCGCTCGAGCACCAGGTGCTCGAGCTCGTCCAGAACTGGTTGCGCAGGCACCGCGAGCACGCCGCCGCACGGACCGAGGCAGCGATCGACCGCGGCTCGTTCGAGTCCTTCCCCGCCAGCGATCCGGTGGCGCCGGCGACCGCCACCGGCGATCGCACGCCCGCCCTCGGCGAGATCGACTGCACGATGCGTCGCAACGAGCTGGTCTTCCGGAGCGCGGCCCTCGAGGCCGATCCGGACCGGCCCCCGCCGGCCTGGACGATCGAGGGCGACACCAGCGACGGCAACCGCATGAAGCTGCGGGTCTGGGTGGAGGACCTCCCCGAAGAGGGACCCGTGCCCGCGACGCTCCAGCTCGAGGCGGTGCACGCGAGCATCAGGCCGCGGCAGCACGAGCGTCGCGCCGGCGACGAGCGGCGCACGGCGAGCCGCACGATGCCGGCGGGCTTCGACCGGCGACATGTCGCGCGGCGCGCGACCGAGGGCGCTCCGGCAAGCTGAACGCGGCGCCCCGAGCGCGCGGCGTACACTTCGCGCGATGGCCCCCGCCCCGTACCGTTCCGGCCCCGAAGAGCCTCCCGCGCTGCGGGCGGCGCGACACGCGCGCACGGTCGCGGGCGAGGACGAGGCGATCGGCGACGACGCCAGGCGCGATGCCTTCGCCGCCTTCCTGTATGGCATGGCGCTCGGATTCGTCGGGCGCGAGGCGCCGACGTCGGACGCGGCCGACCCGTCCGACGACAGGCTGCTGCCCGAGCGGGTCGACCTGCTGGCCACGACGCTGGTGCGGCAGGTGATCGGCCTGGGCTTCCGGGATGCCTGCCGCGCCGTCGAGGCGGTCGCCGATTCGCTCGTCGCAACCGACCCGGATCCGGCGGTGGCGGGGCTGGTCCACGGCGGCGTCGCGGCCGCCGGCGACTGGACCGACGGCGATGCCGGTGCCTTCGAGTCGCGCGTGCTGCAGGCCACCGCCAGCGACGCGTTCGCCTCCGACCGGGCCCTGCGCCCGAGGCGCTGACCCGGCGCGCCTCCGGCGCCTCAGGTCCTGCGGGGCTCGGTGCCCTGCAGCATCCGCTCCACGTACCGCGCGATCAGGTCGATCTCCAGGTTCACCTTGACGCCCGGCGCGAGGCGCCTGAGCGTCGTCGACTGGATGGTGTGGGGGATCAGGTTGATGCTGACGTCGCAGCGCCCGTCGGGCAGGTCGGTGACGCTGTTGACGGTCAGGCTGGTGCCGTCGACGGTCACCGAGCCCTTGTAGGCCAGGTACTTCGACAGCCCCGCGGGCACGCGCACGTCGAGCCGCCACGACTCGCCCACCGGCTCGAACACCGCCACCTCGCCGAGTCCGTCGACGTGCCCGCTGACCAGATGGCCGCCGAGGCGGTCGGACAGGCGCAGTGCCTTCTCGAGGTTGACCTCGCCGGGCGCATCGAGCCCGGCGGTCTTCGACAGGCTCTCGCGCGAGACCTCGACGACGAAGCGCGGGCCGTCGATCGAGATCGCGGTCATGCAGGCGCCCTGGATCGCGATCGAGTCGCCGATGGCGACGTCGCCCAGGCCGAGGCCCGCGGCGTCGACGGTGAGGCGCACGCCGGCGCCCTCGCCGAGCGGATCGATGCGTTCGATGCGGCCGACGGCCGCGACGATGCCGGTGAACATGGCGGGAGACGCTCCGGGAAGGATTCGGGAAGAAGGGTCGGGCGCGGCGATCAGAAGCGCGCCATCAGGCGCAGGTCGTCGCCGAGCCGCTCGACCTCGGTGAAGCGCAGGCGGCGGCGCCCCTCGAGCTCGGCGGGCGCCTCGAGCGAGAACATGGGCAGCCCGCTGCCGAGCAGCGCGGGCGCGACATAGGCGAGCAGCTCGTCGACGACGCCGGCCCGCACCAGCGAGCCGTTCAGCTTGTGGCCGGCCTCGACGTGGATCTCGTTCAGGCCGCGCGTGCCCAGCTCGACCATCAGCGCGGCGAGATCGACCTTCCCCTGCGGATTCGGCAGCCGCAGCACCTCGCAGCCCCGATCGGTCAGCTCGCGCACCTTGTCCTCGTTGTCGACGGCGCAGGCGACCCAGGCCGCACCGCCCTTGAGCACCTGCGCCTCGAGGTCGATCTCGAGCCGGGAGTCGACGATGATGCGCGTCGGCTGGCGGCTCGTCTCGACCATGCGCACGGTGAGCTGCGGGTCGTCGTCGCGGACCGTGCCGATGCCGGTGAGGATGGCGCAGGCCCGGGCCCGCCACGCATGCCCGTCGCGGCGCGCCGCCTCGCCGGTGATCCACTGGCTGCTGCCGTCGGGGAGCGCCGTGAGCCCGTCGAGGGAGGCCGCGACCTTCAGCCTGACCCACGGCCGGCCGCGCGACATCCGCGCGACGAAGCCGATGTTCAGCTCGGTCGCCTCGTGCTGCAGCAGTCCGCAGCGCACGTCGACGCCGGCATCGCGCAGCCTCGCGAGGCCGCGGCCGTTGACCGTCGGGTTCGGATCCTCCATCGCGGCGATCACGCGCGCCACGCGGGCCTCGACCAGCGCATCCACACACGGCGGCGTGCGCCCGAAGTGGCTGCACGGCTCGAGGGTGACGTAGACCGTGGCACCACGGGCCCGGCCGCCGGCCTCGCCCAGGGCGACGATCTCGGCATGCGGCTCGCCGGCACGCCGGTGCCAGCCCTCGCCGACGACCTGCCCGTCCTTGACCACCACGCAGCCCACCCGCGGATTCGGCGTGGTGCTCGACAGCCCCAGGCGGGCCAGCTCGAGCGCCCGGCTCATGAAACCGTGGTCGGCGGAGGTGAACATCCTTCGATTCTAGCGTGGGGCCGCCCGACTCAGCCCCCCTCCGACATCGACCATGCTTGGTCCGGCGCGACATTGCGGCTAGGCTTGTCGGATAACACCCCGAGCGGAGGAGATGCCGTGCCCGAAACCAAGTCCATCCTTGATCACGTCTACGACCACGAGCAGGCCCACGCCGACCGGGTGTTCCTGACGCAACCCTACGACGGCGGCAAGACCGTCGACTACACCTGGGCCGAGGTGGTCGATCAGGCCCGGAGGATGGCTGCACATCTGCGCTCGCGCGGCATCGGCGACGGCGCGCACGTCGCGATCCTGTCCAAGAACTGCGCGCACTTCTTCATGGCCGAGCTCGCGATCTGGATGGCCGGCGGCACCACGGTCGCGATCTTCCCGACCGAGGGCCCGGACACCATCCGCTACGTGCTCGAGCACAGCGACTCCCAACTGCTGTTCGTCGGCAAGCTCGACACCTGGGGACAGCAGGAGCCGGGCGTGCCCGAGGGCATGCCGCGCATCGCCTTCCCGCTCGCGCCGAAGACGCGCCACGAGCAATGGGACGAGATCGTCGCCCGGACCGAGCCGCTCGCGGGCCGCCGGGCGCGCGGTGCCGACGATCTGGCGATGATCATCTACACCTCGGGCTCGACCGGCACGCCCAAGGGCGTGATGCACAGCTTCGGGCGCGTGTCGGTGTGCGCGCAGCGCATCTGCGAGGGCGAGCGCTACAGCGAGCGCGACCGGCTGATCTCCTACCTGCCGCTCGCGCACGTCTTCGAGCGCTCGTTCGTCGAGGCCGCGTCGTTCGTCGCATCGCCGCACGTGTACTTCAGCGAGTCGCTCGAGACCTTCGTCACCGACGTGCGCCGTGCCCGCCCGACGCTGTTCATCTCGGTGCCCCGCCTGTGGGTGAAGTTCCAGCAGGGTGTGCTGCACAAGATGCCGCCCAAGAAGCTCGACCTCTTCCTGAAGATCCCCATCCTCGGCGGCATCGTCCGCAAGAAGATCCTCGACGGTCTCGGACTCGACCAGGTGCGGCTCGCCGGCAGCGGTTCGGCGCCGATCCCGCCGGAGGTCATCTCCTGGTACCGGCGCCTCGGGCTGAACCTGATGGAGGGCTACGCGATGACCGAGGACTTCGCGTACTCGCACAGCTCGAAGTCCGACGCGAGCGCGCCGGGCTGGGTCGGTGTGCCCTACCCGGGCGTCGAGGTGAAGATCAGCGAGGACGGCGAGGTGCTGATCAAGTCCCCCGGCCAGATGGTGGGCTACTACAAGCAGCCCGAGCTGACCGCGGAGTCGCTGACGCCCGACGGCTTCTTCCGGACCGGAGACCTCGGCGAGCGCAATGCGCGGGGCATGCTCAAGCTCACCGGCCGCGCCAAGGAACTCTTCAAGACGGCCAAGGGCAAGTACGTCGCCCCCGCGCCGATCGAGAACATGCTCGGCGAGAGCCCGATGATCGAGACGGTGATGGTCTCCGGCGTGGGCCAGCCGGCGGCCTACGGCCTGGTGGTGCTCGCCGAGGACCTGCGCCCGAAGATGGCTGATCCGGCGGTGCGCGCCGAGGTCGAGCGCGAGCTCGGCGAGCGGCTCAAGCAGGTCAATGCGCGGGTCGCCGACTACGAGCAGCTCAAGATGCTGGTGATCGCCAAGGAGCCCTTCTCGATCGAGAACGGGCTGCTGACGCCGACCATGAAGATCCGACGCGCGCGGATCGAGAACTCGGTGGCACCGAAGCTCGACGCCTGGTACGCCCAGAAGGGCCCGGTGGTCTGGGCCTGAGCGGGGAATTCGGCGGCCATGGCCGCCGCCCGCTCAGGGGGTTCCGGCATGCTTGCCGGAACCCGGGTGCGCACGCCGCAACCCCACTGGCCGCCGCCCGCTCAGGGGGTTCCGGCATGCTTGCCG
>JAIYAG010000227.1 GCA_027489195.1 Burkholderiales bacterium
CGTGATCGAGCCGCAGGCGATGCGCCCCCTGTGGGTCACCTGGCAGGGCTGGGCGGTGTGCGCGGGGATCGTCGCCCTGCTCGCGCTCGGTCTGCACGTCATCCGACGGATCGTCGACATCGATGTCTGAGCTCGAACTGCTGCCGGTGCTCCTCGCCGCCGGCGTGTCCGCGGTCCTCGCCGCCGCAGCCTTGCGCGCCGCGATCGCCTCGGTGCCGGGTGAGGATCGCCGATGGCGGGAGCGCCCGCCACTCGGCTGGCGCCTCGCCTGGCCGCTGGTCCGCCTGCTCGCCACCCTGCTCGACCCCGCGCTGCCGCCCCGATGGCGGGCGCGCTGTGCGCGCGGGCTGCGTCAGTCGGGGCTCGACCTCGCGCTCGACGCCGCGCAGGTCGCCGCCGGCTGCGCGATCGGCGCGCTGGGCCTGGGCGCGGCCGCCTGGCTGGCCGGCGCATGGACGGCAGGGCTGGTGCAGGTGCCGGGCGAAGGGCGCTGGTCGGCGCTCGTGGTCGCGCTCGCCGTCGCGCTCGGCGGGTGGTGGCCGCTGTCGTGGCTGCGCGAGCGTCGGGCCGCGCGGCTGCGCACGATCGGGCGCGCGCTGCCGTTCTACCTCGACGTGGTGACGCTGTCGGTGGAGTCCGGCGCGAACCTCACCGGGGCGCTGCAGCATGCGGTGGCCAAGGGGCCGGGCGGGCCCCTGCAGGTGGAGCTCGAGCGCGTGCTGCGCGACATCCGCGCCGGTCGGACCCGCGCCGATGCGCTGCGTGCGCTCGCGGAGCGGCATGGCAGCGGTCTCGGGCCGATCCTGCGCGCGCAGGCCGAGCAGCGTCGTCAGGAGCGGTTCCAGCAGGCCGAGAAGCTCGCGATGAAGGCACCGGTGAAGATGCTCTTCCCGCTGCTCGTCTTCATCTTCCCCTGCACGTTCGTGCTGCTGTTCTTTCCGATCGTGGTGAGGCTTCTCGAGGAGGGTGTCCTGAAATGAACGCGGTGCTGGTTCCGGTCCGACGCGCGCGCACGCCGTGGCAGCGCCTGAGGGGCCTGCTCGGGTCGGCGCCGCTGCCGCCCGGCCAGGGACTCCTGCTCGAGCACTGTCGAGCGGTCCACACGGTCGGGATGAGGCGTGCGATCGACGTGGTGTTCGTCGCCGGCGACGGAGCGGTGATCGAGCTGCGCCGCGGGCTCGGTGCGGGCCGCTTCGCGGTCTGCAGGCGTGCCTGCGCTGTGCTCGAGCTCGGCGCGGGGGATGCATGGCGGCTGGGGCTGTGGCCCGGCTGCCGAATCCGGTTCGTCGATGCGGAGCGCGTGCGATGAACCTGCGCCATCGGTGGTGGGTGGCCGCCATGCTGCTGTGTGTCGGTGCGGCCTGGGCCCACCGGGCGCGCGCAGACGGGGCGTCCCCCTGGCCGGCGCCTGCCGGCGCGCCGTCGGTGGCCTCGGTCACCAGGCAGGCGCCGCTCGCCTTGCTGCGGCCGGTCGCTGCGGAGACGATCGAGCGGGCGCTGCGGGAGGCCGATGCGCTCTATCGGTCGCGGCAATCCGCCCAGGCGCTGCAGGCCTACGCGACCCTCGTCGAGATCGACGCCGCGAACCCGCAGGCCTGGCTGCGTCTCGGAAACCTGCATCAGCAGGCGGGCCGCGACGAGGAGGCGATCGATGCGTACCGGCGCGCCGCCCGCGTCCGCGCGGCGACGCCCCCCGAGGCCGAGGCGCGCGGCAAGGCGCTGCTGAACATCGCGCTCCTCGGCATCGCCGATGCGACCCGGGCGATCGACGAGCTCGACGCGATGAAGCTGTCCGCCCTCGACGACACGCGGGGCGCGGTGGCCGAGCAGCTCGGCACGCAGCAACGCCGCGCGGAACGGTCCGCGGAGCCGTGGCTCCTGGCGCCATCGCCCCCGGTCACGCCGTCGACGCCGGTCGCGCTGCCCACGCCGCCTGGGCAACCGGTCGCGCGCGCCGTGCAGGCGCCCCCCGCATCGCTCGTCCCGACTGCCCCGACCGCAGCCGCTGCGATGCCGATCCCCCGCGCGGCCTCCGTCGCGCCTGTCCGAGCTGCGCCCGCTGCGGCCGCCTCGCCGCCCCCGGCGGCCGCCGAGCCCTTCGAGCCCTTCACCGTCGATCGCTGGATCGCGAAGGCCCGTCGTGCGGTCGGCGCGCGCACGACCGGGCGGTCCGCGGTGAGCGAACCGGTCACCGAGACGCCGCTGCCGCCGCTGCCGGTCGTCGAGACGCATCGAGGCGGCACGGGCGGGAGGCGTCCATGACGCCGCGTCGCCGCATCCATGGCGTGTCGGCGATCGAGACGCTGCTCGCGCTGCCCGTGCTGCTGCTCGTCGGGGGCGGCGCGCTGCAGTTCGGCCTGGTCTATCACGCGAAGCACGCGCTCAACCACGCGCTGATCGAGGCGGCCCGTGCCGGCAGCGTCGCCCACGCCGATCAGGCCGCGATCCGCCAGGGACTGGCGCGCGGTCTGGTGCCTTGGCTGTACGGCGCCGCGGACCTCGGCGATTACGCGGTCGGCCTGGCCCGTGCCACGGTTCACGTGGCGCAGGCCGAGGCGCTCGGCGGCCTGCGACTCGAGCGGGTATCGCCGAGCGACGCCTCGTTCGCGGACTGGGCCGAGCCAGCGCGCGATGCGGCGGGCGAACCGCTGCCCGGACTTCGCGAGATCCCGAACGACGACCTCGTGCACCGGGCGCGCCGTACGCCGCCCGGCGGTGCCGTCGCGGGCGCGCGCCACGGCGAGCCGATCGGCGCGGCATCCGGGCAGACGCTGGCCGACGCGAACATGCTGCGTCTGCGCCTCGACTACGGCGTGCCGCTGTCGGTGCCGGTGGTCGGTCGCATCCTCGCCTGGTCCATGCGTGCCTGGCACGGCTGCGGGAGCGTGGCACCGCTCAGGCTCGGCACGGTCGAGCTCGGCAGTCCCCCCGGGCCCGGCGGGCCCGCCTGGGCATGCGCGATGCTGGGCGTCGGCGGCGCGGCGGACCGTCCGCGGCTGCCGGTGACGCTGTCGGCGACGCTGCGCATGCAGTCGCCAGCGCGCGAGCCTGCCGGCGCACGCGCGCCCGATGCCGGCGGGCAACCGTTCACATCGGTGGCACGCATCGAAGGGGTGACGGTCGCCAATCAGAAGAGGGTCGCGCCTGCGGTCTCGAAGGTCGCGCGGTGCGACTCCGGACGCGAGGGGACGCCCGGAGAGGTCGACAGAACAGCCTGCAGCCGCGAGTCACCGGTCCGCACGGGCACCAGGCACATCCGTGCGCGTGTCCAAGCTCGCTCGAACGTCGGGCAACGTCGCCGATCGCGATGCGAGCGAGCCCGGCGGGGGGGCGGCCGCCCGGGACGGCCCGAACGGCGTGTCCGAAGCCGTGGCGTCGAACGCTAGAATATCGCCCGCATTCCCACTCCCTGCGGCCCCACCATGTCCGACGCCTCCGTCCCCGACTCCGGCTCCCTCGACCTGTGGCGCAAGGCCGCGGCCAAGTCCGCCCCGGGGGGCGACGTCGATGCGCTGAACTGGAAGACGCCCGAGGGCATCGACGTCAAGCCGCTCTACACGAAGGCCGACCTCGAGGGCGTTCAGTACACCGACACGCTGCCCGGCTTCGCGCCCTACATCCGCGGCCCGCAGGCGACGATGTACGCGGTGCGCCCCTGGACGATCCGCCAGTACGCGGGCTTCTCGACGGCCGAGGCCTCGAACGCCTTCTACCGCAAGGCGCTGGCCGCCGGCGGGCAGGGCGTGTCGGTGGCCTTCGACCTGGCCACGCACCGCGGCTACGACAGCGACCATCCGCGCGTGACCGGCGACGTGGGCAAGGCGGGCGTGGCGATCGACTCGGTCGAG
>JAIYAG010000319.1 GCA_027489195.1 Burkholderiales bacterium
TCGCCCCCTGGCGCGCGCTGGGCCTCGCCGCACTGGCCGCTACGCTGGCCGGCTGCGCGGCCCCCCGCCCCGAGCCGCGCGTCGTCGAGCGGCCCGCGCCCGCGCTCACCGCGTCGCAGAACGTCGCGCCCGCCTTCCCGGTGCCCAGCGCCTGCGAGCGGATGGTGTTCATCGCGCGCCAGGAGTGGGCGCTGTTCGGCTCGCCCGAGGTGGCCGCGCCCGGCGAGCCGCTCGCCGCGCGCGATGCCAGCGCGGGCGCGGGCGGGCGGCTCGTCTTCGCCGACCCCGCGGCACCGACGCACGAGCTGCATCCGCCGATGCTCTCGCGCGTGCTGGTCTACTGGTACGGCGTGACCCGCGCGCCGATCGTCGGGACCGCGGGCGAACTGCGGCCCTGGTCGGCGGCCTTCGTGTCCTGGCTGGCGCGCGGCGCGGGCCTGGGCGGCGACGAGTTCCCGGCGACGGTGCTGCACTGGGACTACATCGAACGCTTCATGCGCGCCCGCCCCAACGACGCCTTCGAGACGCGCGACGCGGCGCGCGCGGTGCCGCGGGTCGGGGACCTGGTCTGCCAGGCGCGCGAGGGCACGGCCGAGCTCGCCCAGCGCAGCGGCTTCGTGCCCTACGGCGCGCTGCGCCGCGGCGCGTATCACTGCGACGTGGTGGTCGCCGCGCGCCCCGGGGAGATCCAGACGATCGGCGGCAACGTGTCCGACGTGGTCGCGATGAGCCGCGTGCCGGTCGACGCCGAGGGCCGGCTGCTGCCGGACCCGAGGCGGCCCTGGGCCGCGGTGGTCGCGCGGCGCGGGCCGGTGCCGCTCAGTGCTTGTGCGCCGGTGCCGCCGACCCCGACGCGAGGGGCCGCACAGGCGCCTTGACCTCGACCGTCTGGCGCGTGCGGTCCGCGCTCTCGAAGATCAGCGTCAGGGGCACGGTGTCGCCGGCGTTCAGCGTCTGCTTCAGGTTCATCAGCATCACGTGGTAGCCGCCCGGCTCGAGCTTGACCGTGCGGCCCGCGGGCAGGTCGAGGGCATCGATCGCACGCATGCGCATCACGTCGCCGTCGCGCTTCATCTCGTGGACCTCGACCGTGCCGGCCACCGGCGAGCGCGCCTCGACGAGCTTGGCGCCCTTCGGTGCGGTCAGCGTCATGAACGCGCCCGAGGCCTGCTGCTGGGGCACGGTGGCGCGGACCCACGGATCGCCGACGGCGACCTGGGCGAACGACAGCACGGGTGCTGCGGCGAGCACGAGGCCGGCGGCGAGCGACGACAGCGGGAGAAGGCGGCGCGAGGGCTTCACGAGGGGCTCCTTGTTCGAGGGTCCCCGCGCGAAGGAATGAGGCAGCGCCGGGACGCGGCCGAGTCTAGCACCGGCAAAAACCCCTCCAGACCGCGTCGTTCAGCTGCGGCGCTTCAGAAGCCGTGAAGAAACCGTAGCGAGCAGGCCCGAGCCGACGTCGAGGAGCGCAGCCGTACGTGATGGTGAGGCCGGGGTTTCACGGCGCATGCGCCGTGCCGGCCGAACGACTCGCGCCTGCAGGCGCGAGGCTCCCCGGCGAGCACCGCAGGCGTCGGATCGGGACGCGCAGTAGGTTTATTCACGGCTTCTCAACGTGGGGCGACGGGGGTCCAGGCCGAAGCGCAGCTCGGGACCGACGGGTAGTAGGCCCGCGAGTCGGCGCACCAGTACCAGAAGCCGCCCGGCGGCGTGGCGGCGACCGGGGCCGCGGCGGGCGCGGCCTCGGCGCGTTCGATGTAGACCGTGGGGGCGGCCGCGACGACCACCGGCGGCGCCGCGTAGTACGGCCAGCCGTAGACCGACGAGCCGTAGTAGCCGCCGTAGTAGCCGGCGCCGTAGTAGCCCGGCCAGTAGGACGGGAAGAACGGCCCGACGCCGACGTACACGCCGCCGCGCCAGCCGTGTCCGTGGCGCGCCTCGGCCGGCCCGGCGGCGGCCAGGGCCGCGAGGACGAGACAGGCGGCGGCGATGGCGTTCTGGTGGATTCGCATGGCGGCTCCTCGTGGGCTGCGTGGACACAGCTTACGCCCCCGCCCGCGCGGCCGCAGCCCGTGGCCGACCGCAGGCGGGACGCGGGCCGCCGCCGTCGGCGGTCGCGGGCAGGCCCCGCGCCGGGCCGAGGCCCGGCCGCCCCGGGACGGCATGGCTACAATCGGCCGCTCGCACGACGACGTCACCGATGCGGTGCGCACGACCTCGGGCCGATGACGGGGGCGCACGCCGCGAGCCCCGCGGCATGACCGACCGGATGCGACAGGACTGGAGACGATCGATGGCGAAGGCGGCCGCAGGGCCCGGACACCCGATCCGGTGGCAGGCATCAGGCCGATGCGGCTCGACGACGCGCTGAGGTCGGGCGTCGCCGCCCGCCTCGCCGGCTGGCCGGTGCAGGCGATCGCGGACGACGCGCGGCGGCGGGCCGCAGTGGCGCTGGTCCTGGTCGACGCCGGCCACGGCGCCGACCTGAACGGCTTCCCCCGGCACGCGCAGTGGCGCGACGACGCGGCGCTGCTGCTGACCCGGCGTCCCGCGCACATGAACCGGCATGCCGGCCAGTGGGCGCTGCCCGGCGGGCGCATCGACGGCGCCGAGACACCCGAGGCCGCGGCCCTGCGCGAGCTGCACGAGGAGGTCGGGCTCGAGGCCGGGGCCGGCGCGGTGCTCGGCCGGCTCGACGACTACGCCACGCGCAGCGGCTTCGTGATCACGCCGGTGGTGGTCTGGGGCGGCGAGGCGCGCACGCTGCGGCCCGCGCCGGACGAGGTCGAGTCGGTGCACCGCGTGCCGCTCGACGAATGGCTGCGCGACGACGCACCGATCCTCGACGCACCGCACGAGCCCGGCGGCGCACCGGTGCTGCGCATGCCGCTCGGCGACAACTGGGTGGCCGCGCCGACGGCGGCGATGATCTACCAGCTGCGCGAGGTGCTGCTGCTCGGCCGCGCGACGCGGGTCGCGCACTTCGACCAGCCGCGCTTCACCTGGCGCTAGCCGACGCACGCTGCGGTTTCGGAACGCGCGTTCACGATCCTTGGCACGCGGCTTGCGACTGCCGGGCACCGGCGCGCGATCCGCGGCCATCATGCTGCTTCGCCGACCGTCCCAGGAGCCGCCCGTCGTGACCCCCTTCGAGTGCACCGTCCGCAACGGGACCGTCGTCACCGCGTCCGACACGTACCGCGCCGACATCGGCATCGTCGACGGCCGCATCGCCGCGATCGCCCCGAGTCTCGCGCCCGGCGCCACCGACATCGACGCCACCGGCCGCTTCGTGCTGCCCGGGGGCATCGACAGCCACTGCCACGTCGAGCAGCTCTCGAGCAACGGCGTGATGACCGCCGACGACTTCCATTCGGCCACCGTCTCGGCGGCCTTCGGCGGCACCACCACCATCGTGTCCTTCGCCGCGCAGCACCGCGGCATGTCGCTGCCTGCGGTCGTGGCCGACTACCACGCGTGCGCGGGCCCGAAGGCGGTGATCGACTATGCGTTCCACCTGATCGTCTCCGACCCCACCGAGCAGGCCCTGTCGCACGACCTGCCGGCGCTGATCCGCGCGGGCTACACCTCGTTCAAGGTCTACATGACCTACGACATGCTCAAGCTCGACGACGGCCAGATGCTCGACGTGCTCGAGCTCGCCGGCCGCGAGGGCGCGCTGGTGATGGTGCACGCCGAGAACCACGACATGATCAAGTGGATCGCCAAGCGCCTGCTGGCCAACGGCCACACCGCGCCGAAGTTCCACGCGGTCAGCCACGATCCGCTCGCCGAGAGCGAGGCCACGCACCGCGTGATCCAGCTCTCGCGGCTGCTGGGCGCGCCGGTGCTGATCGTGCACGTCTCGGGCATCGGCGCGGTGGCCGCCATCCGCGGCGCGCAGTCGCTGGGCGCGCCGGTCTACGCCGAGACCTGCCCGCAGTACCTGTTCCTGAAGGCGAGCGACATCGACCGCCCGGGGCTCGAGGGCGCGATGTACTGCTGCAGCCCGCCGCCGCGCGACGAGGCCTCGCAGGAGGCGGTCTGGCAGGGGCTGGCCGACGGCACCTTCCAGGTCTACTCGTCCGACCACGCGCCCTACCGCTACGACGCCTCGGGCAAGCTGCCCAAGGGCGACGCCACCACCTTCAAGGACATGGCCAACGGCGTGCCGGGCATCGAGCTGCGGCTGCCGCTGCTGTTCTCCGAAGGCGTGCTCAAGGGCCGGATCACGATGAACCGCTTCGTCGCGCTCACCGCCACCAACCACGCGCGGATGTACGGCTTCGCCGACCGCAAGGGCAGCATCGCGGTGGGCCTGGACGCCGACCTCGCGATCTGGGACCCGACGCACGAGACCACCATCACCGCCGCCGCGCTGCACGACAACGTGGGGTACACGCCGTACGAGGGCCGCAGGATCCGCGGCTGGCCGACCACGGTGCTGAGCCGCGGCCGGCCGGTGGTCGCCGACGGCGCGCTGCACGCCGAGCGCGGCAGCGGCCGCTTCCTCGCGCGCGGCACGCCCGCCCCGATCGCCGAGGCGCGCGCGCCGTCCGCGCAGCTCGGCCTGTTCCGCTCGCTGATCGCCACGCCGACAGCGCAGCCCTGAAGGCGGGCGCGCGCGCCGCCCGACCGAACGCCCCACAGACCGTCCCGCCCCTCTTCCGAGCCGATCCCATGAAACGCCCCTTCCCGCTCGCCGTCGCCCAGCTCGGCCCGATCCACCTCGCCGACACCCGCGAGGCCGTCGTGCGCCGCCTGCTCGAGATGCTGCGCGAGGCCGCCTCGCGCGGCGCCGAGTTCGTGGTCTTCCCCGAGCTCGCGCTCACCACGTTCTTCCCGCGCTGGTGGATGACCTCGCAGGACGAGATCGACCGCTTCTTCGAGCGCTCGATGCCCAACGCCGCCACGCAGCCGCTGTTCGACGAGGCCCGCCGCCTGCGCATCGGCTTCTACCTCGGGTACGCCGAGCTCACGCCCGAGGGCGAGCGCTTCAACACCGCCGTGATGGTCGACCGCGAGGGCGCCATCGTCGGGCGCTACCGCAAGGTCCACCTGCCCGGCCACTCCGAGCACAAGCCGGCCGCGCCCTTCCAGCACCTCGAGAAGCGCTACTTCCAGGTCGGCGACGAGGGCTTCAAGGTCTGGGACACGATGGGCACGCGGATGGGCATGTGCATCTGCAACGACCGCCGCTGGCCCGAGACCTTCCGCGTAATGAGCCTGCAGAGCGCCGAGGTGGTCGTGCTCGGCTACAACACGCCCTCGGTGAACATCCACTGGCCCGAGCCGCCGCACCTGCGGATGTTCCACCACCTGCTGCTGCTGCAGGCGCACGCCCACGAGAACGCACTGTGGGTGGGCGCCGCGGCCAAATGTGGGGCGGAAGACGGCTTCCACATGATCGCCGGCTCGGCCATCGTCTCGCCTACCGGCGAGATCGCCGCGCAGTCGTCGACCGAGGAGGACGAGGTGATCTTCGTCAACTGCGACCTCGCGCTGGGCGACACCTTCCGCAAGTTCGTCTTCAACTTCGCGCAGCACCGCCGGCCCGAGCATTACCGCCTGATCGTCGAGCGCACCGGCGCCGGCGACCCGCTCCCCGGCTGAGGTGGCACGAACGCTGCTAGACAGTCCCCCTCCGGGCCGCCCTCCGCGGCCCGCTCCCTCCGACGCACCCAACGTACCGAGACACCATCCATGACCCAGGCCGCCCTCTCCTCGCGTCCGCTCGCCCGCCTGCTGTCGGCGGCGTTCACGGCCGCCGCCCTCGTCGCCCTCGGCGCCCTCTGCACGACAGGCACCGCCCACGCGCAGCCGATCAAGACCGGCGTCGACGCCACCTTCGCGCCGCACGCCATGGCCAAGCTCGGCGGCGGCATGGAGGGCTTCAACATCGACCTGGGCAACGAGATCGCCAAGCGCCTCGGCCGTCCGATCGAGATCGAGGGCACCCAGTTCTCCGGCCTGATCCCCGGCCTGAACGCGAAGAAGTACGACTTCGTGCTCGCGCCGACCACGGTCACGAAGGAGCGCGCCGAGGCGCTGCTCTTCACCGAGGGCTACCTCGACACCGACTACCTGTTCGTCCAGAAGAAGGCCGACGCCGACATCAGGACCCTCGACGACCTCAAGGGGAAGACCATCTCGGTGAACAAGGGCTCGGCCTACGAGAGCTGGGCCAAGGCCAACGCCGAGAAGTTCGGCTTCAAGTTCGACATCTACGACACCAACGCCGACGCGGTGCAGGCGGTGCTCTCGGGCCGTGCGGGCGCCAACCTCGCGGGCAACACCGTCGCCGCCTGGGCCGCCAAGCAGAACCCGCTGATCAAGACCAGCCTGCTGGTGCCGCCCGGCCTGGTGTGGGCGATCCCCTTCCGCAAGGACGACG
The DNA here is from genome assembly GCA_027489195.1 of Burkholderiales bacterium. GTDB lineage: Bacteria > Pseudomonadota > Gammaproteobacteria > Burkholderiales > Burkholderiaceae_E > UBA4615. The sequence continues at coordinate 6,395 of JAIYAG010000319.1, forward strand.
TCGAGAACCGCGACAAGGTCTCGATGGTCATCAAGTGCATGAAGGTCGACGGCACCATCGGCAAGATGCACGAGAAGTGGTTCGGCGCGAAGGCCGCCGCCGACTCCTCGGCGATGAAGCCGGTGGCCGGCCACGGCGTGCCGAACATGCCGGGCTACGACGCGACGCCCGTCGCGCTCAAGTGCTCCTGACGTGCGCCTGATCTCCGCCCGCGGGCGGCGCGCGGGCGCCGTCCGATGAGCGCGATCCTCGACATCGCGGGCCTGCACAAGTCCTACGGCACGAACCGCGTGCTGCAGGGCATCGACCTGCAGGTCCGCGAGAACGAGCTGGTGTTCGTGATCGGGCCCTCGGGCTCCGGCAAGA